>JAIBBZ010000021.1 GCA_019694435.1 Pirellulales bacterium | reverse complement strand
GAGCCGCGTTTTGTCGGCCACTTCGGAGAGCGTCTTGGGCGTCAGCCCCTGAAAGACCCCGGCCTTTTGCAGGAACTCGCAAATGGCTGCCGACTCGCGCACGACCACGTCGGAGATGATCCGCCCATCGACCATGTTCACGATGCGATCGGCGACGTCGAGAATGCGATTGTCGTGCGTCACCATCAGGATCGTGGTGCCGTGCTCCGAGGCATAGCGTTTGAGCAAGTCGACGACGTCGCGGCCCGACTGCTTGTCGAGCGCCGCGGTCGGTTCGTCGGCCAGGATCAGCCGTGGCCGATTCGCCAGGGCCCGCGCGATCGCCACGCGCTGCCGCTGGCCGCCTGAAAGCTGGGCCGGCTTGTAGTGAATGCGGTGGCCCAGTCCGAGCGTGGTCAGCAGGTCGACCGCCCGTTGATCGGCCTCGGCGCGCGGCAGTTCGGTCAATTCCTGCGACATGCGCACGTTTTGCAACGCCGTCAGCGAGCCGAACAGGTTGTGCGCTTGAAAAATGAACCCAATCCCGCGCCGGGCGCGCACCAGCCCCTCGGCGTCGAGCCCGCACATTTCCTGTCCGACCACTTGCAGGCTGCCTTGCTGCACAGTGCGCAGGCCGCCGATCAGTGTGAGCAACGTCGTTTTGCCCGAGCCGGACGGCCCCGTCATGATCACGATCTCGCCCGCCCGCAACTGCAGCTCGTTGTCGAACAGGACCTGCTTGCGCAGTTCGCCCTGGCCGAAAAAGTGGTTCAGCGCGTGCACGACCACCGAAAAGTTGCCGTTGACAGGCGGCTGCGCAGGCAGCGGCGGTCCCGCTCCGCCCGCCGATCGTGCCAGGAACGAATCGGTCATCGAAACAGCTCCGCCGGGTCGGCCGCCATGAGTTTTCGCAACGCTAACATCCCCGAGGCCATGCACATCAGCATCGTCAGCGCGAGCACCGTCGCCATCCGCGGCGGAGTGAGTCGCATCAGCAGCCCGGTCCAGTCGCCCAGCCAGCCGAAGACGGCCAGGCTCACCAGGATGCCGGGAAGAAAGCCAAAGAGCGACAGCAGCACCGACTCTTCGAGCACGAGCTGCAAGAAGTACCGCGCGCGATAGCCCATCGCTTTGAGCGTGGCAAACTCGGCCATGTGGTCGGCGATGTCCGTATAGAGCACCTGGTAGCAGATGATCACGCCGACCAGGAACCCCATGGCCGTGCCCAGCCCGAAGACGAAGCCGATCGGCGTACTCTTGCGCCAGAACTCGCGCTCGCCGGCCACGATGGCGTCCTTCGACAGCGCTTCGACGTCGGCCGGCAAGATGTGCCGCAAGCGGGCCAGGACCTCGTCCGGGTCGGCGTCGGCGGCCACGCGCACCACCCCCAGGTCGACATCGTCCAGCGTTTCGCCGTCCGGATTGCGCAGCGGAAAGTAACGCTCGAAGTTGTCCTGGTTCGTGAGCAGGCTGCCGTCGGCCAGAAAGTCCGTGCCCAGCGTAAACTGCCCGACGATCTCCGCCCGCTGGCCCGATAGCTCGGAGACCGCCCCGGGGGCCAGGTTGCCGAACTCGCGCTTCGAACGCCGGTCGCTTGCTAGGGTGAACGGGCGTCGCAGGGCGTCGCGCACCTCCGGCTGCCAGTCGAGTTCGAGCAGCTCTTGATCCAGGTCGACGCCAATCACGCGAATCGCACGATCGATGCCATCGGCTGGGTTGCGCCACACCGACAGATTCTGTTCGAGATACAAGGGCAACGCGACCACCACGCCGGGAACCGCGGCGGCCTGCGCCAGCCGCCGGCGCGGAAAGCCTTTGCGCTGGGCCAGCGTATACCGGCTGCCGCTGCGCAGCACGATGTCGGCCCGCAGCTTGACGAGCAGCTCGACGTTGCTGTCGGACATAGCGTTCAAGAACCCGAGCTGCGTGGTCATCAGCAGCACGGCAAAACCGATGCCCACCGCGGCGATCAACAGTCGCCGCGGATCGTGCGTCAGGTTTTTCCAGGCCAGGGGAGTTCGCCGCAACATCGCCGCTCGATTTTCTATCCTGCGCTTCGCCGCGTTCAAAACAAGTCGGCCGGATCGGCCGCATGCACCTTGCGCAGCGCCGCCAGGCCCGAGACCCCACACATCACCACCGACATGATCAACACCGACACGGCCCGCGCCGGCGTCATGCCGATCGGAACGTTCGCCACGACGTTGGCCAGTGAGTACACGCCCCAGGCGATCAACATTCCGGGCACAAACCCGACGACGCCCAAGATGGCCGCCTGCTGGAGAATGATCCCGGACAGGTAACGCGGACCGTACCCCATCGCTTTGAGCGTGGCATACTCGGCCTTGTGGTTCGAGATGTCGCTCGACAGCACCTGGTACACGATTGCCACGCCGACCAGCACTGCGATTCCCGCGCCGAGGCCGAAGATCGTGCCGACCGAGGTCGTCGTGAGCCAGAAATGCCGCTCGCGCTCGTTAATCGCCTCGCGGGTATACACGAGCACGTCGTCGGGCAGCCGCGCACGTAGCCGCGCGGCGACGGCCTCGGGCGACGACCGCTCGTCGACCTGGATCAACCCCAAGTTGACCGTCTCGGCACGGCGATAGGGCAAGAGCCGCAGAAAACCCTCGGGCCCGACCATGATCGCGCCGTCGGCGGCAAAGCCAGTGCCCAGCGTGAATTGCCCGGCGATGGTCATGTGCTGGCCGCCCACCTCGGTTTCGACGCCGGCAGCTTGCGGACCGAATTCCTTGCGGCTGCGGCGATCGATGAGCACCTGGTCCGGCCGCGCGAGCGCTTCATAGGGCGGGCGTTCGTCGTACGCGAGCGCAAATGTTTCCGCGCCGTCGCGCGGCGCCAGTAGCAAGATCCAGCGGTCCTTGAGCGTCTCGGGATTGCGCCACACGCTGAAGCCCAGGTTCAACGGTTCGACGCGCTCGACTCCTTCGGTCGCCGCTGCCTGTTGCAGCCGCCGCCGGGGAAAGGTGCCCGCCGATCTCAGATCGATGTATTGGGTTGACACCAACAGCACGTCGAACTTCAGCCGGTCGTAAATCATCGTGGCCGTCGTCGTGACCGAGCCCAGAAATCCGAGCTGCATCAAGATCAATACGACGGCAAAGGCCACGCCGGCCAAGGCCACGGCGGTGCGGGCCTTGTCATGCACCAGGTTCAGCCAGGCCAGGGGCGTGCGGAGCAAAGCATCGCTCCTTAGCGTGGCGCCGCTGGGCGTGGCTCCCAGACAGAGATCTCGGCTTTCGCGCCTGGCGCCGGTTCGGCCACCAGAATCGCGACGTCCACTTGCAGATTTATCAACCGATCGGCCACCGCGGGACTATCCAGCGCCACGTGCACCTCGACGACGCGGGCATCGCTGCGGACTTGCGTGGGATCGAGCATCAACAGGCTGTTCTTCGCCACCGTGTGCCCGATCCACACGACGCGCCCGGTCAGCCGTTCGACGTCGCTGGGAAACGCCCGGCTGCGAATTTCGGCGCATTGCCCCACCTTGACCCAGCGAATTTCCGTCTCGTCCACTTCGGCGATGGCCACCATCTGCGAAGTGTCGGCCAGTTGCAGGATCGGTTGCTGCCCGAGCGTCTCGCCGGGATGCGTGAGAATCTTCAACACCCGGCCGGACACGGGGGCCTTGATCTGCGAAGCGGCCAGCTGGGCCTCGGCCAATGCGAGCGCCGCCTCGAGCGAGGGAATCGCTGCGGCCGCATCGACGCGGGCCAACGCGCTCTCGGCCGTCGCCACTTTCGAATCCGCCGCGCGGATCGCCAGCTCGACGCTGGCCCGAACCTTCGCATGTTGCGATTGTGCCGCGGCCAGCTCTTCGTTCGCCCTTTTTAGCATCATGCGCTGGTGTTCGATGGCCTGTTGCGAGACGACTTCCGGATCGCTTTTCTCCAGGCGCTCCAGATCGCGCACGGCCTGATCGCGGCTAGCCGTCAACGCGCGTAGCTGCGCCTCGCTGGCCTCGACGTCGGTCTTGCCCAACAGGGCCTGTTCGCGGGCCAGTTGCGCGTCCTGCTGGGCGCGCTTGGCATAATCGAGCTCCGTATCCAGCCTGCGCCGTGCATCATCCAATTGGACGGCCGCGGCCTGACGCTGGGCGTCGCGAACTGTGAAGCTGTCGAGCACGGCCAGCACGTGGCCGGCGCGGACCTCGTCTCCGGCTTGGACCTCGAGCTTGGCCACGCGGTCGCCGGTCGTTCCACCCACATTGACGATGCCGCCGCGCGGTTCGAGCCGGCCGAGCGCCTGAATCCGTTGCGGAACGGGCTGCTCCGCGGCGCGCGGAGCCTCGACCTGAGCCGGACGTCCCGAGCAGCCCGCGGCCAGGGCGCAAGCCCACAGCGCCGCGCAGCATCCAAGCCGCGCAGTCGCCGCACCCTCCCAAGTTTCTCGCCGTTGTGAAGCAGGCATCGCGCCCTACGATATCCCTGCAAGCCCACTGCGCCAACGCGAGTATCTTCTCGAATTGCGCCTGAGAACCTTGCGCCAAACGCTTGCACGGCAAGACGTTGCTGGTCGGTCTCGAGCCGGAGCGTGTATAGTGGCAGAGGACCGCCCGCGCGTTGCTCGCAAGCGCCGCCCGGCCCCGACTCCGTGATCTCGCAGCATTGCCTCTCGCGATGACCCTCGACCACACGCTCGAGCAAGACCGGGAAGACCGGGGCAGGTCGCAGAACCTGAGCCTGACCCGCGACCACCCGCCCACGACCGTCCCCGGCTACGAGCCGGAGCGGTTTTTGGGCGCCGGCGCCTTCGGCGAAGTCTGGACCGCGACCAACCGCAACACGGGCCGCCGGGTGGCGATCAAGTTTTATGCCCATCGCGGCGGTCTCGATTGGTCGCTGCTGTCGCGCGAGGTCGAGAAGCTGCGGTTCCTGTTTGCCGACCGCTATGCCGTACAGTTGCTCGACGTCGGCTGGGACGCCGATCCGCCCTACTACGTCATGGAATACATGGCGCAAGGCGCGCTCGAAGAGCGGACCAAGCAGGGCCCGTTGCCCGTGCATGAAGCCTTGCGGCTGTTTCGCGAGGTGGCCACAGGGCTGCTGCATGCCCACGGCAAGGGCATCCTGCATTGCGACCTGAAGCCGGCCAACGTGTTGCTGGACCACGACGGCAATCCGCGGCTAGCCGATTTCGGCCAATCGCGCCTGTCGCACGATCAGACACCCTCGCTGGGCACGCTGTTCTACATGGCACCCGAGCAGGCCGACCTGCGGGCGGTGCCTCATGCCCGCTGGGACGTCTACGCACTGGGAGCATTGCTCTACACGATGCTCGTCGGTCACGCGCCGTACCGAACGGCCGATGTGGAAACCGCTCTGAGTACGGCCGGCGAACTCGAGGAGCGATTGCAAACCTACCGGCGAATGCTCCAGCAATCGCCACCACCCCGCGAGCACCGCAAAGTGCCGGGCGTCGACCGCTCGTTGGCCGAGATTATCGAGCGTTGCCTGGCGGTCGATCCCGATAAGCGATTCGCCAACGTCCAGGCCGTACTCGACGCGCTCAATCTGCGCGGGATGCGCCGCGCCCAGCGGCCGCTGTTGGTGCTCGGCGCGGGGGTGCCTGTGCTGCTGCTGACGGTGATCTGGCTCTTCGCCTCGAACGCCATTCGCGCCGCCATCGACCAATCGCAGGCCGCGGTCATCGAAAAAGCGCTGCACAGCAACCGCTTTGCCGCCCAGTTCGTCGCCGAAACCGTGGCTCGGCAGATCGACCGCCGCTGGCAGATCATCGAGCAGCAAGCGGCGCAGGAGGATTTCACCGAGCTGTTGCGCGAGGCGCAAGACCAGCCCATCGAGGCGCCCGCGCGGCGCGCCCTGCAAGACGCGCTCACCCGCTTGGCCGTCCGGCATCCCGAGGTACGAGCCACGAGTTGGTTCGTCACCGACCGCAAAGGCATCCAGATTGCCCGTTACCCGGCCGACAAAGTGACGCTCGACCGCGACTTCTCCTATCGCGACTATTTTCACGGCCAAGGCCAGGACCTGCCGCCCGGCACTCCCAATCTGAAGCCGCTCGAGCGGACGTACCGTTCGAACGTATTTCGTAGCGTCGCGACTAACAACCGCATGGTGGCCTTTTCCACATGCGTCTGGAGCGGACCCAAGGAAACGCCCGATCGTCATGTACTGGGGGTGATCGCCATGACGATCGAGCTGGGACGCTTTGCCGAGCTGAGCCCGGAAGACACGGCCAACGAAGGCCAGGTCGCCGTGCTGGTCGACGCGCGCAAAGACGCCGCCGGCAGGCGCGGGGCGATTCTCGAACACCCCTATCTCGCCGCCTACCTGCGGGGCAACTTCGGCCCCACGCCCGAGCTCTATTTGACCGACGACGAAATTGCCCGGATCGAAGAGCTACGCCCTTTGAAACTCGCCTTGATTGCTGCCAATCAACGTGCCGACGAGGCCGTCAAGGCGCGCAGCTTCTCCAACCTGGCGGCGGCCGACACGCCGGAGGGCACGCTCACCGAATCGGTCGGCAAGTCGGGCCAAGAGGCCGAATCGAGCGCGAGCGACGCGCCGGCCAACACGATCGCCCCCGCGCCCGTCGGATTGCCGCAGCAGGTCTCGGTCGATCCGAAGCTGGTCGAGAAAGTGCGCCGCTTAGCGCTGCGGCCGACGTATTACGATTCCGTGGGGGGCACGTATCAGGGCGTTTGGCTGGCGGCTGTCGAGCCGGTGATCGTCGACGAGCGCGCGGAAGAGATGCGCGACACGGGCTGGGCCGTGATCGTGCAGGAACGCCAACAGGCCGCTACGCGCCCCATCGCCACGCTCGGGCCTCGATTGCGGCGGCTGGGCTTGACGGCATTGGGCGTCGTCGGGGTGCTGGTCACGCTGCTGTGGGGCTTTGCCATCATCCTGCTCGACGACGCGCCTCAATCGCGCTGGATCGGCAAGCTGCGGCGTACAATTGGTTTGGGCTCGCTCCGTACGGGCAGTGCCTCTACGCTAGGCAGCGGCAGTATGACGCCCGGCACCGGCGCAGACCCGTCGCCGGCGTCGCAGAGTTAATCCGTCAAGTAAGCATCGTCGTGCGATCCGTCGAGGGGAGTCTCAGGTGGCCGACCTGATCGCCGAGGGCAAAGACCCTCAGCATCGCTGGCGCCGGCCGTTGCCGGTCGGCCAGAAACTGCTGCTCGGCCGCAGCGCCGGCATCTGGGCCGTCCCTTGGGACGATCGTATCTCGCGCCGCCATGCCGAGATCATCTACCACGACGGCACGCTCTCGGTCGAACGGCTGGCCACGTCACGCAACCCCATCTATCTCCGCGGACAGGAGACCAACCGGTTCGAATTGCGGTCGGGCGAGCATTTCGTCATCGGACAGACCAAGTTCACGCTGACCGACGATCGGGCACAAGTTTCGCTCGACTTGCGCCAACCGTTGCGCGAGCAGTCGTTCAGCTCGCAATATCTGCAACACGTCCAGTTCCGCAACGCCGATCAGCGCATCGAGGTGCTCAGCCGCCTGCCCGACGTGATCTCCGGCGCCACCGACGATCACGAGCTGTACGTGCGGCTCGTGAATCTGATGCTCACCGGCGTCGCGCGGGCCAGCGCCGTGGCCCTGGTTAACGTCGAGGTTGCCGCCGATGGCACGCCCGCCGTGTCCGTCATGCATTGGGATCGCCGGGCCGCGACCGGGACGACTTTTCAGCCAAGCGAGCGGCTGATCTTGCGGGCCGTGCGGCGCGCGCAGAGCGTGCTGCACGTCTGGGGTCTCGGCGGCGGCAGCGGCGATGGCTCGGTCACGGCCCTGACGATGATGGAAAACTTCGACTGGGCGTTCTGCGTCCCGGTCAAGGAAATCGAAGGGCGTGGGCTGGGCATTTACGTCGCCGGGCAGTTTATCGACGAGGCGATCGGCTCGACCAACACGCCGCCGTCGGATGCCAACGACCTGCGCGATGACTTGAAGTTCGCCGAGCTGGTCGCGGCCATTCTGAGTTCGTTGCGGCAGGTCAAGCGGATGCAGCGGCAGCACGCGTCGCTCAGCCAGTTCTTCGCGCCGGCGGTGCTCGATGCGCTGGTCGGCGAAGACCCCGAAGTGGTGTTACGGCCGCGCGAAACCGACGTGACAGTGCTGTTTTGCGACTTGCGCGGTTTTTCGCTCCGGGCCGAGCAGTCGGAAGGCGACCTGTTGGGATTGCTCAATCGCGTCAGCTTGGCGCTGGGAGTGATGACGCATCACATCCTCGATCAAGGGGGCGTGGTCGGCGATTACCAGGGCGACGCAGCCATGGGGTTCTGGGGCTGGCCGCTCGCGCAGGCCGACGCCACCGAGCGCGCCTGCCGCGCCGCGTTGGCCATCCGCGCCGAATTCGAGGCCGCGGCCCGGCGGCCGGAAGATCCGTTGTCGAAGTTTCAGGTCGGAATCGGCATCGCCTCGGGCCGCGCCGTCGCCGGCAAGATCGGCACCCTGGAACAGGTCAAGGTGACCGTGTTCGGGCCCGTCGTGAACCTCGCGTCGCGCCTGGAAGGGATGACCAAGATCTTGCAGGTGCCGATCCTGATGGACGACATCACGAGCGATGTGCTGCGCGGGCAGGTATCTCGCGAGGTCGCGCGATGTCGGCGGCTCGCGGTCGTCAAGCCCTATGGACTCGATCGCTCGCTGACGGTTTGCGAGCTGCTGCCACCTGCCGACCAATACCCGCGGTTGTCCGACGAGCACATCACGGCCTACGAGGCCGCGCTCGATGCGTTGCTCGCCGGCCGCTGGGCCGAGTCGTACCAGTTGCTGCACCACGTGCCGCCGGACGACCGGGCCAAGGACTTCTTGATGGTCTACATCGCCCGGCACAATCGCGAGGTGCCGCCCGATTGGTCCGGCTTCATTCAACTGCAGAGCAAGTCCTGACGACGCGCGGTTGATTGGCGAGCCCTGCCTATGCAGATTTCACGTTGGTTGGTGCTGACGCTGTTACTCATCGGCCTGGGCTTGGCCGCGCGTTGGCTCCTGCTTGTCGCCCCGGCGGGCTCGGGCGAAGCGGTCGTGGTCTACTGCGCGCTCGACCGCGAGTTTTCGGCGCCGGTTTTCGACGAATTCACCCGCCAAACCGGCATCCCGGTCGCCGCGAAGTACGACGTCGAGTCGACCAAGACGGTGGGGCTCGTCCAGGCCCTGATCAGCGAGGCCGCGCGTCCGCGCTGCGACGTATTCTGGAACAACGAAATCCTGCACACGCTGCGCCTGCAAGAACACGGATTGCTCGACGTCTATCGGCCGCCGGGCGCCGAGCAATACCCGGCTGCGTTTCGCGACCCGACGGGGCGTTGGCATGGTTTTGCCGCACGGGCGCGCGTGCTCCTGGTTCGTCGCGAGCTGGTCCAGCGCGGCGCGGGGCCCAATTCGATCCTGGCTTTGACCGACGTTCGCTGGCGCGGCCGCGCCGCCATCGCCAAGCCGCTGTTCGGCACCACGGCGACGCACGCGGCCTGCCTGTTCGCCACCTGGGGACGTGATTCTGCCGAACGGTTCTTTCGCCGCCTGCGCGCCAACGGCCTGCAGATCCTGGCCGGCAACAAGCAGGTTGCCCAGGCCGTCGCCTCCGGGCAGGTCGATTTCGGCCTGACCGACACGGACGACGCGATCATCGAGGTCGAACAAGGCCAGCCGGTCGAAATCGTCTATCCCGACCAGGCCCCCGACCAATTGGGCACATTGTTCTTGCCAAACTCGGTGTGCCTGCTGCGCGGCGCCCCACATCGCGCGGCCGCACAACGGCTGATCGACTACGTGCTCAGCCCGGCCGTCGAAGCGCGGCTGGCCGCTGGAGCGAGCGCCCAGATTCCGTTGAATCCGCAAGTCGCGCCCAATCCGCGCGTGGCCTCGCCGCGCTCCGTCCGCGCAATGCAAATCGACTTTGCAGCCGCGGCCCAAGCCTGGGACCAGGCGGCCGGCTTTCTCCGGGCCGAATTCTCAGGCCCTTGACGCCAACTGTGGTTAATCGTGCAGTTCCAACAGCTTCACGTTCTTGTACCAGACCTTGTGGCCGTGGTCCTGAAAGCCGAGATAGCCGGAGCGCGGAAAGTCCTTGATGGCTTTCATGAACTTGTGCTTCGATCCGTCGGGCCGTTTGCCGGGTTCGGCAAAGTCGTCGCAGTCGATCATCGAGACCACGTCGCCGTTGACCGACGCCACGACCAGCGGTCCCTTGCACGTGACTTCGACTGTGTTCCAGTCGCCGTCCTTCCAATTCATGTGCCAGGGCTTGGCCAGATCGTAAATCGACCCGAAGTCGTGATAGCCCAGGTCGCGGCTCGCATAGACCTGCACTTCGAGGCCCGTATAGATCGGGTTCTTCAGGTTGCCGACGCGAAAAAAGATTCCCGAGTTGCACTCGCCGTCGCTCATCTTGACGTCGCACTTCAGGATGAAATCGCCGAAGGGCTTTTCGTAGGCGATGATGTAGCCCCCCGATTGAAAGGGCAGCAAGCAGCCGTCTTCGATCGGCGTCGCGATCGGTTTGCCGGTGTTGCACGACCAGCCGGTATGGTCGCGGCCATTGAACAAGAGCTGCCAGCCGGCGGCCTGTTCGGCCGCGGTCAGCTCGTTGTCGGCCGCGTGGAGCGACGGTACACACAGGGCCAGCGCCAGGGTTCCAATCAGCGAGAACCGAAAAATGCTCATCGTGCTGCTCGGGAAGGATGGTTCGGCGAAAGTTCGGGGATGACGATTGTGCCATATTCTGCTTACGGCGCGCGGCCGTCCATCCCCAGAAATGCAGCGCAGCCGAACGGCGTGCAATCGCCGTGGACCTGCCGGCTCAGGCGGATGGTCGCCGCGCGATCGCTCGGCTAAGATTCTGCCGGGACCCTGTCTTGCTTGTTGCGCGGCCGGGGGCAACAGCGGGCCGCGCAGTTCCTGGGGGGGTAGCGCCCGCATGGATCGTGTCGCCATCGTTCGCCGGTATCTCGACGCTTGGGCACAGCGCGATTGGGCGGCCATGTCGGCCCTGTTCGGCGAGCACGGCGCGTACCAGGACCCCTCGCTGCGCGACCCGATTGTCGGCGGACTCGCCGTGGCCCAGAACGCCAAGCTCACCTGTCGCGGCTTGCCCGACATTCGCTTCGACGTCGGCCTGCTCGAACCCTGCGGAGCCGATCGCGTGGTGCTGCACTATCGCATGTGCGGCACGAACACCGGCCCCTTGGGCGACTATCCGGCCACGGGACGCGCGCTCGACCTGCCCGGTGTGGCCTTGATCGAAACCGACGGCCAGCGGATTCGCGCCGTCCAAAATTATTACGACCGTCTCGGCTTCGGGAACCAGCTGGGCCATGCCGATTATCGCCGGCAACGCGCGAGTGCCGACTCCGAATCAGCACCACTGAGCGTGATCAACCCCTACCTCGTCGCGCCGGGGCGCGAGCAAGAGTTCATGGACCAGTGGGATCGCCGCATTCGCTGGCTCAAACAGCAGCCGGGGTTTCTCGATGCGCGCCTGCACCGCAGCGTCGGCGACGACGCCTGGTACCCGTTTGTCAGTATCACCGTGTGGGAAAGCCAGGAATCGCTCTCGGCCGCCGTGGCCCACCGGGAATTCCGCGAGCTGATCATCGCGGCGACTTTTCCCGGCCATCCCGGGGTCTACCGGATCGAGATCAAGCACTAGCTTGCCGGTCGACTGCCTTGAATACCCGCTTTGCGTTCTACTAGGCTAGCGGCACTGGTTGTTCGCCATCGTCTCGACCGCTACTTACGCCCTGTCCGCACGATTCGTCCATGATCCTGCTCGATGTTGCCGACGTGACGAAGCACTACGGCAGCCAAACGGTCCTGGCGGGCTGCACGTTCGAAATCCGGCCCGGCGAGCGGATCGGGCTGGTCGGCCCCAACGGTGCGGGCAAGACGACCCTGCTGTCAATCGTCGCAGGCCGCTTGGAACCAGATGCCGGCCGGGTCGAAGTGCACCGTACAGCCCGGCTCGGGCTGCTCGAACAGCATGCCACGTTCGACCAGCACCGTACCGTCTGGGAAGAAGCAGCCAGCGCCCTGGGCGTGTGGCACGACCGGCTGCGCGAGGCGGAACAGGCCGCAGCAGCCCTCGCGGCCACACCCGACGCGACCGAGCACAAGCGACTCGCCGAGCGCTACGATCGCTTGCACCACGAGCTGCAGCAGCACGGCGCCTACCACCTCGACCACAAGATCGAGCGTATCTTGAACGGCCTGGGACTGCAGTCCAGCACCTTTGAGCAGCAAGTGCCAACGCTCAGCGGCGGACAAAAGAACCGGCTGCTGCTGGCCAAGCTGCTGCTCGACGATCCCGAATTGATGCTGCTCGACGAGCCGTCGAATCACCTCGATCTCGAAGCCACGCGGTGGCTCGAAGATTTTCTCGCCAACAGCGACCGGACGTTGCTCGTGGTCAGCCACGATCGCTACTTCCTCGACCGAGTAACAAACCGCACCTTCGAGTTGTTCCAGGGGACCGTCGACGCATACCCCGGCAATTTTTCCGCCTACTGGCAGCTCAAGGAGGAGCGGCTGAAGGTGGCCCGGCGGACGTTTGAGAAGCAGCAGGAATACATCGCCAAGACCGAAGATTTCATCCGCCGCAATCACTATGGCCAGAAGCACGCGCAGGCCGAAGACCGCAAGAAAAAGCTCGAGCGCGTCGAACGGGTCGACCCACCGCGCGAAATCGCCGCGCCAGTGATGAACTTTCCTCCCGCGGCCCGCTGCGGTGACATCGTGATTCGTGCCGAACATCTCAGCAAGGCATTCAGCCGCCCGTTGTTTAACGACGTGTCGTTCGACATCCTCCGCAGCCAGCGTTGGGGTATTCTCGGACCGAACGGCTCGGGCAAGACGACGCTACTGCGCTGCCTGCTGGGCACCGAGCCCTGCGACGCGGGGCGTGCGATCCTCGGCACCGGCGTGGCGATCGGCTACTACGATCAATTGCTCTCGACGCTCGATCCGAACACCGAGGTGGTCGAGGCCGTGCGGCCGCCGCGCAAGGAATTCAACTTACAGCAACGCCGCGACATTCTGGCCCGATTCGGCCTGGTCGGCGACGCCGTCTTCAAACGAGTGAGCAGCCTCAGCGGTGGTGAGCGCAGCCGCGCGGCGCTGGCCCGCCTGGCCGCCAGCGACGTTAACCTGCTGGTCCTCGATGAGCCGACCAACCATCTCGACCTTTGGGCCTGCGATGCGCTGGAGCGTTCGTTGCTCAGCTTCGACGGCACCGTGCTGTTCGTCAGCCACGACCGCTACTTTCTCAACCGGGTGGCCGACCATATCCTGGCGGTCGAAGGGGGACGCGTCCGGGTGATCGAAGGCAACTACGACACCTATCTGCACCTCAGCCAGTTGGCGGCCCACGCGAGCGACGACGAGCCGCGGCGAGCCGCCCCGGCCAAACCCAAGACCGAAACGCGGGCGGCCAGGCCACCTGGCAAAAAGCGGCAGTTTCCTTATCGCAAGGTGGCCGAGATTGAGGCCGAGATTGCCCAGCGCGAAGGCCGTATCCAGGCCATTCACGATGCGCTGGCCGATCCCGACACGCTGCGCCAGGGAGCCAAGGTGCGGGAACTGAATGCCGAACTTCTCGAACAGCAAGCGGCCCTGCCGCTGCTCTACGCCCACTGGGAAGAGGCCGTCGAGCTGAACTCGTAGCCGGTACCTGCCCGTGCCAAGTCCGCAATTCAATTTCGTGCTGCAGTTCGTTCGCGCCCGGCCGGCCGACTATCACCAAGCGCCGATCGAACGGCTACGTCGCGATTTCGTCCGCAGCTCTTCACTGGCCTCTCCGCCGGAAGACCTGCGCCTCGACCACGGCACTCTCGGCCCAGTGCCGGTCGGCTGGTTTCACCTGCCCGAGTCGCGGGCCGACCGCGTGTTGTTCTATCTGCACGGCGGCGGGTTCGTCTTGGGCTCTCCGATCACTCATCGCGAATTGATCAGCCAATTGGCCCGGGCCTCGGCCACGACGGCCGTGGCGGTCGACTACCGCCTGGCGCCCGAACATCCGTTCCCTGCGGCGCACGACGACGCCCTGGCCGCCTATCGCGGTCTGCTCGCCGAGGGCATTCAGGGCCGGCAGATCGTCGTCGGCGGAGACAGCGCCGGAGGTGCCTTGGCCCTGCGGCTCGTCCAGCGGCTGCGCGACGAAGACGTCGCGCTTCCCGCGGCCTGCGTGCTGATCTCCCCCTGGACCGATTTGACGCAGTCGGCCGAGTCCTACACGTCGGTCGGCGATCGAGATCCCATGCTGTCGCGCGCAGCGCTGCAGCGGATGGCCGATCTGTACCTCGCCGGCCATCCGGCCGACGATCCGGCGGCATCGCCGCTGTTGGGCGACTTGTCCGGCCTGCCGCCGCTGTTGATCCACGTGGGGTCCGCAGAAATCTTGCTCGACGACTCGACTCGACTCGCCGAACGGGCTCGGGCGGCAGGTACCGAGGTCACGCTGGAAATCTTTCCCGAGATGATCCACGTCTGGCACTTTTTCGCCTCGGTGTTGCCCGAGGCCCAAGCCGCCGTGGCTGCCGTCGGGCGTTTCATCCAGGCGCACATTGGCTGACGCGCGCCGCTCCAATCCAACCTTGCTGGCGACCCCATGCCGCAGATTCAAGTTACGCCTCTCCGTGTTTTCGCAGCCGAGCTGCTGGCCGCCCTGGGACTCGGTCCTGACGAAGCCGGCCTCGTCGCCGAACATCTTGTCGATGCCAATCTCTGCGGGCACGATTCGCATGGCGTCATCCGCCTGCGTGGATACGCCCAACAGGTTGCCATCGGCGAGCTGGTGCCCGGTGCCGATTTGCAAGTCCTCACCGCCACGCCGGCCGTCCTGCACGTCGACGGGCAACTCGGCTTCGGGCCGGTGCAGATGCAGCGGCTCAACGAACGGCTCGCGGCCATGGCGCGCCAAGCCGGGGTCAGCAGCGGATCGCTGCGGCGCTGCGGTCACATCGGCCGATTGGGATACTATTGCGACTGGTTCGCACGGCATGGTCTCGTCTCGCTCATCGCGGTCAACGACAATGGCGTGTGCCGCAACGTCGCGCCGCCCGGTGGCCTGAGGCCGCGCATCAGCACGAACCCACTGGCGTTTGGCATTCCGGGCGTCGCGCGCACGGTGGTCTTTGACAGCTCCACGAGCGTCGTGGCCCACGGCAAGATCCTCGTCCGGCGCGACGAGGGGCAGCGCTGTCCGGAGGGCTGGATTCAAGACGCGCAGGGCCATCCGGCGACCGATCCACACGTGCTGCTTGCCGACCCGCCAGGTACGCTGCTTCCCCTGGGCGGGGTCGCCGCGTACAAAGGTTTCGGTCTGGGGCTGATGGTCGATCTGCTGGCGGCCGGAATGTCGGGCGGGTTTTGTCCGCCCGCCCCCGCCGGAGAGGTCGACTGCAACAACGTGCTCGTCACGGTCTGGGACCCGGCGCGCTGGGGGATGTTGGAACATCTGGCCGCCGAGAGCGAGCGCCTGGCCTCCTGGATCAACGAGCCCCCGTTGCGCCTTGGGGTCGAGCACGTCGACCTACCCGGCGAGCGCAGCGCGGCGATCAGGCAGCAGCGTTTGGAGTACGGCATCCCGCTGGCGGACAAGACCTGGCAGGGCCTGCTCGAGCTAGCTGCCCAGCACGGCATCGAACCACCCCTTCTCGCAAAGGAATCCTCGTGAGCGGTACGCACGTCACGACCCGGGTCGAAAAACAGATTCTCTACGTGGCGTTGAGCCGTGCGGAAAAGCGCAACGCCCTGACCGCCGACATGACTCGAGACCTGGCCGCCGCCGTACGCCAGGCCGACGCGCGCAGCGACGTGCGCGCCGTGATCGTCCATGCCGAGGGTCCGATCTTTTCGGCCGGCATCGACGTGCTGAGCCTCGGCCAGATGCGCGGTGAAGCGGGCGACGTGAACCCCGCGCGGTGGCTGCGACGCCTGGCCGCCGACTTGCAGCATGCCTTGAACGACATCGAGGCCACCGAAGTGCCCGTGATCGGCGCGCTCAATGGCCAGGTGATCGGCATGGGGCTCGAACTGGCCCTGTGTTTCGATCTCCGCGTGGCCGCGGACGATTGCCGCTTGAGCATTCCCGAGTCGCGTATGGGCCTCGTGGCCGACGTCGGCGGCACGACGCGCCTGTCGCGCCTGGTGGGCCCTGGACGCGCCAAGGATATGCTCCTGACGGCCCGCGCCATCGACGCCCAAGAGGCGCTCAGTTGGGGCCTGGTCAACCGCGTCGTGCCCGCTCCACAATTGCTGGCGGCCGCCACGGAGCTTGCCGAGCAGATCATGAAGAACGCCCCGTTGGCCGTCGGCCTGGCCAAGACGATCGTCGATCAAGGCTCCGGTCTCGATCGGCTTTCGCAAATGGCCCTGGAGCGCATGGCCCAAAGCCAGCTCATCACCAGCGAAGACCTGGCCGAGGCCATTGCGGCCTTTTTCGAAAAACGACCGGCCAACTTTCGCGGCAAATGATGCGGCGAGCCGCGGCGGCCGTCGAAGCAGCATCGGCGCACAGAACCTTGCGGCGGATTCGCCGGTTCGACGTCGGCTTGTTTCAGCCGGGCGACGGCGCCCCCGCTCGCGACTCGACTCGCGCCGATCGAAGCGGTTGGGAACCGGCGCTACGCCCGGCGCGACGAGCTATTCGGGTCGCGCAAAGCAGTACAGGTGCCCCGCGGTGCGCACGTACAACCGGCCGTCGGCGATCGCCGGCGTAGCCATGATCGACTCGCCCAGCTGCGCGGTACTGAGCTCGCGCCATTTGGGCACGGCCGCCAGCACGGTCGCCTCGCCGCGCTCGCTGAACAGGTACACCTTGCCGTCGCCCGAAACCGGCGAGGCATAATAGTTTGCCGTGCCCGAGACCCGGCCTTGCTTGGCCGGCTTGCCCGTGGCCGCGTCGAGACACGAGACGATGCCGCCGTTCTTGACCATGAAAAGATATCCGTCGACCAGCACGGGCGACGGCACATAAGGCAACATCCGGTCGTAGCGCCAGGTGACGTGCGTGTCGGTGATATCGCCGTGACCGCCGGGACGCACGGCCACCATGACGTTCTTGGCCTCGTCGAACACGCGCCGCATGCTCTCGTATTCGACCTGCGTAATCTGGCCGCTCTTGTCGCGGTCGATCTGATCGAAACGCTGCTTGAGCGGACCATCCGGCACCTCGTCGAGTTCCAACGCTTGATTGCCGTTGCGATCGGCGTCGGCGATCGTTGCTTCGAACGGCTCGACGTGAATCCGATCTTCCTGATCGGCACCCGGCGACCAGGTCGGGATGAAAAGCGTGCCGTCTGGGCCAACCGAGGGCGACATGTTCACGATCCGTGCCACGCCCGTGATCGTCCACGCCTCGGCACCCGTTTCGAGGTCGTACGCCACGATCCGCAACGTGCCCGGCACGACGATCTGCGTGTGCCCGTCGTTGTTCCAGAGGACGGGGGTGGCATAACCGCGCGGAAATTCGTCGCGACCGACGCGCCACAACATCTGGCCGGTCCGCTTGTCGAGGGCCATCAGGAACGAGTCGGTGTCGTGATCCTGGCACAGGATAAGCCGCTCGCCCACCAGCAGCGGCGAGCTGCCGGCCCCGAAATCGTTCTTGAAGGGCCCCATGGGCAACTTCCACAGCAGCTTCCCTCCGAGGTCGTAGACGAACAGTCCGCACGACCCGAAGAACGATGCCACGACGTCGCCATCGGCCGTCGGCGTCGACTGGGCATGGCTGCCAATCGTGTGGACCTTCTCCAGGCCCTGGTGCGGCGCTTCGGCCTCCCACAGCATCCGGCCCGTGGCGCGATCCAGGGCCACCGTAAACAATCGCTCGTCGCGCTCGGTGGTCAGAAAGATCTGCTGGCCCGAAACGATCGGCGACGAGATGCCCGGCGGCAGTTCGATTTTCCAGGCGACGTTTTTCTCGGGCCCGACCTCGTCCGGCAGCGGCGCCGAACTCGTACTGCGTGCACAGCCGTTGAGGCCACGGAACTGCGGCCAATCTTCGCCTCGGCCGGCGCCGATCGGCCACCCCAGCAGCACCACGGCCAGCGCCAGGACAATACGTCTCATCGCTCGATGATCTCCTCGATTTGCGGTGCCGACCGTTGTACTCGATAGCGCGGTCGATCGACACCGGGCACGGCGACCACGGGCCCGAACTTCAAAAATTGGCAATCGGCCTGCGTGCCTTTACGATATCGCCACGCTGCCACGATCGACGCGTCTCGGGAAGGAGCATGTGCATGTCGCGAGTTTTCATCGTCATGGCCCTGGGCGCCGCCCTGAGCGGCTCGGCCATTGCCGCGGCGCAGGCCGACTGGCCGGCCGGATTCACCCCCGAGGCCCAGGACGAATTTGTGCCCCCTGGCACCAAGTTCGAACTGCTCTGGGGAGAAGGCGAGTTTACCGAGGGCCCCACGCTGGCGATGGGCAACTCGATCATGTTCTCCGACATCGGCGACACGATTTACATCTATCATCCCCAGACGAACCGGGTGGACGCCTACTTTCACCCCAGCGGCCGGGCCAACGGACTCGCTTTCAGCCCGGACGGCTGCCTCGTCGCCTGCGAAGGCGCGAACACGGGCGGAAACCGCTGTATCTCGAAGACCGGGCCCGTGACGACGCCTGCTTTCCAGGTCAAGCGCACGCTCGCCGATCAGTTCGACGGTAAACGGTTCAACAGCCCAAACGATCTGGCGATCGACCAACAAGGCCGCGTTTACTTCACCGATCCGCGTTATGTCGGCAGCGAACCGCGCGCGCTGGATTTCGAGGGCGTGTTCCTCGTGGCGCCCGATGGCAGCGTGAAGGTGGCCACGCGCGACGTTGAAAAGCCCAACGGCATTCTCGTCGCGCCCGACGGCAAGACGGTCTATATCGCCGACAACAACAGCGCCGCGGGCGGCAAGAAGCAACTGACGGCGTTCGCCGTCGGTGCCGATGGCACGCTCGCCGACAAGCGCGTGCTCCACACGTTTCAGCCGCAGCAGCGCGGCATCGACGGCATGGCCATCGACCGCGCAGGCAACATTTATGCGACGGCGGGGCAGGGGAGCGATTCGGGCATCTACGTCTTCAGCCCCGACGGGCGGCCGTTGGCCTTTGCCGCGGTGCCCGGCACTCCGACCAATTGCGACTTTGGCGGCGGCGACGAGTCGGCCACGCTGTACGTCACTGCGTCGGTTCCCGGTACGAGGCATCCCGCGACGGGCAACGAGAAATACGGGCTGTACCGCGCGCGGCTCAAGCACCCGGGGTATCACGTCTACGAACCCCAACCGTAGCGCAGCCCGTGCCGCCGGCCCCGACAAGATCGAAATCTGCTGCCGCTGTCACCTGTCCTTCGCGCCGATCTCCGTGAGATTGCCCAACGATGCCGCCTGTTCGCCCCGCTGTTGAGATCACCTCAGAATCCCCGACCACGCTTGAGGCCGACTGCGTCGTCGTCGGCCTGTTCGACGACAAGCAATTCGACCGCCCCGCCGCGGCCATGAACGCCGCCACGGGCGGCGCGCTTGCTCGGCTGATCGAAGGCGGCGATCTCTCCGGCAAGCCGTTGGAGTTGGTCCCGTTGCTGGCGCCCACGGGGATCCGCGCGGCACAAGTGCTGGTCGTCGGCCTCGGACCCCGCGAAAACTTCGACCGGGGTACGGCGTTTCGGGCAGCGGCTGCTGCCATCCGGCAGCTCGCCGCTCGTGCACGACAAACCGTTGGCGTGTATCTGGCCGATCTCGCGCCGCCGGACCTGGCCGAAAGCGCCGTGGCCGGAGCACTCGCGGGGGCTCAGGGCCAGGACCTGTACCGGCGAGAGAAGAAGACCTTTGCACCGGCCAGGCTGCTGTTCGCCGCCAACGCCGAGCGCGGGCTGCAAGGCGGCCAGGTGCTCGGCGACGCCATGAATCTCTGCCGCAGGCTGGTCAATGAGCCGCCGCAGGAGCTGTACCCCGAGGTGTTTGCCGACCGTGCCTCCGCGGTCGCGCAGGAATGCGGCCTGACGATCGAAACCTGGGACCAGGCGCGTCTCGAAGCCGAGCGGTGCGGCGCGCTTTTGGCCGTGGCCCGCGGCTCCGAACGCCCGCCGCGCTTGGTCATGCTGCGTTATCGCGGTGCGGGCAACGACGCGCGCCCGCTGGCACTCGTCGGCAAGGGCGTCACGTTCGACTCGGGCGGTTTGTCGCTCAAGCCCAGCGAGTCGATGCTGACCATGAAGATGGACATGGCCGGCGCCGCCACGGTGCTCGCCGCCGTGCAGGCCATTGCGCGGCTCAAACTGCCGGTCAACGTCGTCGGACTGATGGGCCTGGTCGAAAACATGCCGGGCGGCCGGGCCATGAAGCTGGGCGACGTGCTTTGGGCCCGCAACGGCCGGTCGATCGAGGTGCACAACACCGACGCCGAGGGCCGCCTGGTGTTGGCCGATGTCCTGTCGGTGGCCGTCGAGCAGCGGGCAGGGCACATCGTCGACCTGGCCACGTTGACCGGGGCGTGCGTCGTGGCGCTCGGACCGCACGTCGCTGGCGCGATGAGCAACGATCAACCTTGGTGCGACCGCGTGCTGGCGGCGGCCCGGCGCTGTGGCGAGCCGGCCTGGCAATTGCCCATGTTTGCCGAGTACGGCGAGGACATCAAAAGCGATGTGGCCGACATCAAGAACGTGGGCAAAGGACGTTGGGGCGGCGCGATCGCTGCCGCGAAATTCCTCGAGGAATTCGTCGCCGGAACGCCCTGGACGCACCTCGATATCGCCGGCCCGGCGTTTCTCGAATCGCCCAAGCCCTGGCTCGACGCCGGCGGCACCGGCTGCTTCGTCCGTACCCTGGTCGAATTGGCGCGAAACTATCAGCCGGTCAGCTAGACCGGACCACGACATCGGCGAAAGCCGCGTAAGCAGCCGACCAAGCGGCTATTTGTTGTCCACCTGTTTCTGCTCGCGCCGCTGCTTGTACTCGGCGATCACGGCCTCTGGGTCGGCCTCGAACAATTCCTTGCAGCCGCCGCAGCAGACGTAATAGGTCTGCCCATTGTGCTCGACGGCAATCGTGCCCAGTCCGCCGGTGACGATGCACTCGCGGTAGGTCACACCCTTGCCGAAGTTGCTGCCTTGACGGGTGTAGCCGATCTCGGCCAGTCGCGTGAGCTGCTGCTTGTTGCGCTGCTCGAGCAACACCAGCAGGCGATCACCATCGGCCACGGTCCGCAGAGTCAATTGTGCCGCCAGCGCACCCTCGTCGGCCGCCGAAAACACGATCTGCCCCGCGGGCGACTTGCTACCCGTAAACGCATCGATCGCATCGCTCTCGGCCCGCGTCGCCGACAATCGCCAGGTGTTGGGCTCGTCGCTCGGGGTGATTCTGAGCAGGCGATAGTGCTTGGCGCCCTCGATCGAGAAGACCAGCGCCGCGGCACCGTCGCGAAACTCCCAGGCGCAGGCGCCGCGCTCGGTCCAGGCGTCGCGGGTCGAACCGCGTTTGGGTTGGCCGACACCCCGCCAGGAGCCCACCAGCACTTGAAACTCGCCCAACGACTCGCGGTCGTTCGCAGGGTGATCGTCGGCCGCCAAAGCCGCCGCGATCAAACCCCCGATGGACAGCCAGCAAATGGCCCCGGCCAGGGGCCAGGCCAAACCACTCACTTTACGCCGGTTGATCAATCTGCAGCGCATGTTGCGAAAGCCGCTCATAGCCCGACTCGGTGATCAGGTAGTTGTGCTCGTAGCGCATGCCGAACTCGCCTGGGAAATATAACCCCGGCTCGACCGCCACGACGTCGCCCACCTGCAACACATCGGCGCTTTCCGGGACGAAGTACGGCGGATCGGGATGCCCCAAACCAATGCCGTGCCCGCTGTGCGAAGTAAATCGCTCGGCAAGTCCCCGGGCCGCAAAGCTGGAGCGCACCGTGCGATCGACGTCGCGCGCGGGGCGCCCGGCGGCCAGAACCGTCTCGGCCGCGGCCAAGGCCTCGAGAATCGCCTCGTACATTTCGCGCTGCCGCGGCGTGGGGCCAGCTCCGCAGGCAAATGTGTTGGCAAGATCGCCCCGGTAGCCGTGTACGACGGCCGAAAAGTCGATCAGTACCAGGTCGCCCGGCTCAATCACGCGAGCGCTCGGCAGCCCGCCGACGGCGGCCGTACGCGGACCGCTGACGAAATCGCCGTAGAGCTGCAATTGTTCACCGTCGGCCCGCAGCACGGCGTTCTGGACGAGCAGGAACAAGTCGAGCTCGCTCATCCCTGGCCGAGCCTCGGCCAGGGCGGCGGCATAACCGGCCTCGGCCGCGCGCAGCGACCGGCGAATCATCGCCAGTTCGTCAGCGTCTTTCGACCGCTTGAGCCGGTGGAGGATGGGCGCTATGTCGAACAGCGAAATCTCGCCCCGCTCGTCGCGCAGGCGCTCGACGACGCCGGCCGGGACATGCCCCGGCTCGTAACCGAAGTGCGTCCCCGGAAGTTGGCCGAGGCGTTCGGCCACGGCCTCGATCAGGCGCCCTCGGCGGATCGGCGCCGTTTCGACGCCGCGGTACCAGATCGGCAATACGCGCTCGTCGACGTGTGCAGCGTCGGCCACGGCCTTCATGAAATTGTCGGCGATCAGGATGCTCGGACCTTGGCGCGTGAGGACGAGCAAAGCGCCGGAATTCGTCGTGCGAAACACGAAAGGTGAAGGCGCGTAGTCGGCCAGGTAGACCAGGTGCTGCGGATCGGCGATGAGCAGGGCGTCCAGCGACTCAGGGCAAGCGGCCCACAGCCGCTCGCGACGCTGGCGGCAGCCTTCGGCGGTCAACATCGGGGGATGATTCCTGCAATGGGTTAATCCATGGCCATCTATACCGCCAGGGCCGCCCGGTCGCCAGCGGGCACGCGGCGACCGACGTATCCCGGCGGTTCACCGCGAGTGGTAAGATAACCGCGTCATGCAATACCCCGGCGCGGGACATCACGTGGTCATCGTCGGCGGAGGCTTCGGCGGATTGTATGCCGCCAAGCAGCTTCGCCGCAGCCAGGCGCTGATCACGCTACTCGACCGCCGCAACTTCCACCTGTTCCAGCCGCTCTTATATCAGGTGGCTACCGGCGGGCTTTCGCCGGCCAACATCGCCGCGCCGCTCCGCTCGGTGCTCAAACGTCAGTCGAACACCCGTGTGCTCCTGGGCGAGGTGGTCGATTTCGACGTGGAACAGCGCCGCGTCATCCTCAACGACGGATCGCTCCCCTACGACACCCTGATCGTCGCGGCGGGGGCCAGGCACCACTACTTCGGCCACCCCGAGTGGGAAGCGGCGGCGCCGGGTCTGAAGACGATCGAAGACGCCACCGAAATGCGCTGCAGGGTGTTTATCGCTTTCGAGGCGGCGGAACGCGAAAGCGACGAGGACTTGCGCCAGGCGGCCATGACGTTCGTCGTGATTGGCGCGGGACCGACCGGCGTGGAACTGGCCGGTGCGATCGGGGAACTGGCCCACCAGACGCTACGCCGCGACTTCCGACACATCGATACCAGCCAAGCCAAGATCTTGTTGCTCGAAGCAGGACCGCGCGTCCTCTCGACCTATCCCGAGGTGCTCTCCGCACGGGCGCTCGATTCGCTGCAGCGACTGGGAGTCGATGTCCAGACCGACGCCCGGGTCACTGCCATCGAGCCCGACCGGGTGGTCTATGAACGGGGTGGCCAATCGATCACCCTGTTCACGCGCACCGTCTTTTGGGCGGCCGGCGTACAGGCGTCGCCGCTCGGCGAGCGCTTGCATCAGCGCGCCCGCGCTCCGCTCGATCGTGCCGGGCGCGTGGTGGTCGAAGCCAATCTCACCGTACCGGGCCACCCGGAGATTTTCGTGATCGGCGATTTGGCGAGTTATCGCCACCAAGGCGACCACCCTCTGCCCGGCGTGGCCCCGGTCGCCATGCAACAAGGGCGCTTCGTGGCCCGACAGATCAACGACCGGCTGCGCGGGCTCACGCCACAGGCCCGGTTCGTCTACCACGATCGCGGCAATATGGCCACGATCGGCCGCGCCCAGGCGGTGGCCGATTTTGGTCGGGTGCGGCTGTCAGGTTTCCTGGCCTGGCTGGCATGGCTGTTTGTGCACATCATGTTCCTGATTCAATTTCAGAATCGCGTGCTGGTGCTGGTTCAATGGGCCGCGAACTACGTTACTCGGGCCCGTTCGGCGCGGCTGATCACCGGCGAGCATGTGCTGCCTCCGCACTTGGCGCTTCCGGCCGGCGACGATGGCGACGGCGCCGCGGCACGCGCCACCGCCGTGCGGATGTAAACCGGCTACGAGGCTTGGGAAACGCAGGCCGGGCTGCTTGCAAACCGGCAGCCGGTCGGCTATCTCTCATGGCAACTGTGAGCCAGTTCGCCTGGCCACCCCGCCTTCTTTCAGCCCGCCCCGGACGGCATCGCCATGGTCGAGGAAACCAGCCCTAAGAAGCCTACCTCTAAGCGCATCCTACTCGTCGACGACGATCCCGAGATCATCGATTCGATGCGTTTTGCGCTGGAGACCCGGGGTTACCAGATCATGGTCGCCCGCGACGGAAACCAGGGCCTGGCCATGGCCGAGCGCGAGGATCCCGACCTGGTGATTCTCGACATGATGATGCCCAAGCGCAGCGGCTTTCTCGTGCTAGAAAAGCTCCGCCGGTCGCGGCCGATGCCCCTGCGAGTAATCATGATTACCGCCAACGAAGGCAGCCGGCATAAGGCCTATGCCGAGATGTTGGGCGTCGACGATTACATCCGGAAGCCGTTTGCCATGGACCGGCTGCTCGAAAGCGTCGATCGGCTGATGGCCTCGTGAACTGCTGCGCAGGGTCGGCAAGCGGCCCGTGCCGGTGTTTCCAAGTGGTCCGGTGCTCGCCAGGAAACCGACACCCCGCGAGTGTGCATTGACTCTACCGGGGGTCTAGTGCGTCGGTGGCCCGGCTGCGCTCGCTGAGCGTCGGCACTGGTGCGGAATCGCAAGTCGATCCCTGCCATTGGCTTAGGTACTACATTCCAGGCCTGGTCGAGCTGCCGACTCGCCAATCCGATATTGCCGCATCGCAAGGATCAAGCGATACTTATAAGTCAGGAAGGATAGGGGACGCGTTAGGGAACGGAAGCCCGACCTTTTCGCCGTCGCAATCGACCTATCTCACCTGCGTCGCTTTTTTCGCTGCTCTTTCGCAAGTTCGCTCCGGCGGCACCGGCAGGAACCGGGCCAAGCATGGCCCCGGGCGAAGCGACTTGTTTCCCGGGGCGCCTGCGGGCTCATTGCTCCGATGCCCCGGCCGTTATGCCCTTCGGACCGCCGCTGGCGGTGGACCCTGCGCGTACGGAACCGAGCGACTCGATCGATGGGTGAATCTAGGCAACGCGCGGCAAGGTAGGAGGTGACGGCAACTGTCGGCACATCACGCAGGCCGCGGCCCGGTGCGCGCCCTGCCTCAAAACTTCACACCGCGCATGCGGAGGTCACGACATGGGCCAAGGTCGCGAAGTCATCGCCTTGATCGGGCAACGCCAGGATCTCGACCAGTTTCGCCGGAAGACGTGGGAAGGCTCGTTCGAGGACTACCTCGATTGCGTGCGGGAAAATCCTCGCGTCACGCGCAACGCCTTCGAACGGCTCTACGACATGGTGCTCTGCTATGGCACCGAGACCTATGAGCAGGGCCGAGAAAAGAAGTTGCGCTACCGCTTCTTCGACGACCCCGACGACCACGGGCGCGACGCCGTGTTTGGTCTCGACGAGGCCATGACCCACCTGGTCAACGCCTTCAAGAGCGCGGCCCAAGGCTACGGCATCGAGAAACGCGTGCTGTTGCTGCACGGCCCGGTCGGCAGCAGCAAGAGCACCATTGCCCGCTTGCTCAAGAAGGGCCTGGAACGCTATTCGAACACCGACGCCGGAGCACTCTATTCGCTCGGCTGGGTGTCGCCCGACGATTCGAAGCACGTGCACTGGTGCCCGATGCACGAAGAGCCGCTGCACCTGGTGCCCGAGCGCTTTCGCCGCGATGTCATGGACAGTCTCAACGTGGGCCGTCCATCGGACGATTACCACGTGAAGATCACCGGCGAGTTGTGTCCCTTCTGCCGGTTCGTCTATGCCGAGCGACTGAAGGCCAACAACGGCGACTGGACCCGGGTGATCAACGAAGTCCGAGTGAAACGGGTCGTCCTGTCCGAGAAGGACCGCGTCGGCATCGGCACGTTCCAGCCCAAGGACGAAAAGAACCAGGATTCGACCGAGCTGACGGGCGACATCAACTACCGCAAGATCGCCGAGTACGGCAGCGACAGCGACCCACGGGCCTTCAATTTCGACGGCGAATTCAACGTCGCCAATCGGGGCCTGATCGAATTCGTCGAAGTACTGAAGCTCGACGTCGCGTTTTTGTACGACCTGCTGGGTGCCAGCCAGGAACACAAGGTCAAGCCGAAGAAATTCGCGCAGACCGACATCGACGAGGTGATCATCGGCCACACGAACGAGCCCGAGTATCGCCGTCTGCAGAACAACGAATTCATGGAGGCCCTGCGCGACCGCACGGTCAAGATCGACATCCCCTACGTCACGCGGCTGGCCGACGAAATCAAGATCTACGAAAAGGACTACAACCCCCACAAGGTGCGCGGCAAGCATATCGCGCCGCACACGATCGAAATGGCCGCCATGTGGGCCGTGCTCACTCGGCTCGAACAACCCAAAAACGCGAGCCTGACGCTGCTGCAGAAGCTCAAGCTGTACAACGGCAAGAGCCTGCCCGGCTTCACCGAGGAGAATATCGCCGAGTTGCGCAACGAGGCCGTCAACGAAGGCATGCACGGGATTTCACCCCGATACGTCCAGGACAAGATCTCCAATGCCCTGGTCGCCCATCCCGAGGCGACTTCGATCAACCCCTTCATGGTGCTCAACGAGCTGGATGCGGGGCTCAAGCATCATAGCTTGATCACGCATGACGACACTCGCGCGAGCTATCGCGAGCTGCTCACCGTGGTCAAGGAAGAGTACGAGAACATCGTCAAGAACGAGGTCCAACGCGCCATCGCCGCCGACGAGGACGCCATGAAACGGCTGTGCGGCAACTACATCGACAACGTCAAGGCCTACACGCAGCGGGAAAAGGTGAAGAACAAGTTCACCGGCCAGTACCAAGACCCGGACGAGCGGCTGATGCGGTCGATCGAAGAGAAGATCGACATCCCGGAAAGCCGCAAGGACGATTTCCGCCGGGAAATCATGAACTACATCGGTGCCTTGTCGATCGACGGCCGCCAGTTCGACTACAAGACCAACGAACGGCTCTACCGGGCCCTGGAGCTCAAGCTGTTCGAGGATCAGAAAGACACGATCAAGCTCACGAGCCTGGTCTCGAACGTCGTCGATGCCGAGACCCAGGCCAAGATCGACATCGTCAAGCAGCGGCTGATTCGCGACTACGGCTACAACGAGGAAAGCGCCACCGACGTGCTGAATTACGTGGCCAGCATTTTTGCCCGCGGAGACGCCAAGGCCTCGAATTGACGTCGGCCGGCGGAATCGCGAGTTCGTGCCACGGGGCACGCCAGGGGATCCAGGGAAATGGTAATGCGCATCGAGCGGGACCAGTCCCGCTTCCGCCAGATCGTCCGCGGCAAGATTCGGCAGAATCTGCGCAAGTATGTCAGCCACGGCGAGATGATCGGGCGCAAAGGACGCGACCTGGTCAGCATCCCGATTCCACAGCTCGACATCCCCCATTTTCGTTTCGGCAAGAATGGCTCGGGCGGCGTGGGGCAGGGGGAAGGTGAAACCGGCGATCAACTCGGCCCCGGCGGCGACCCCAACAGCGGCCAGGGGCAAGCCGGCAGCGACCCAGGCGCGCACATCCTCGAGGTCGAGGTCTCGCTGGATGAGTTGGCCGAGATACTCGGCGACGAGTTGCAATTGCCCAACATCGAGCCCCGTGGGCGGGCAACGATCGTCGAAGAGAAGACCAAGTACACGGGGGTCCGGCGCGCGGGCCCCGAGTCGTTGCGCCATTTCAAGCGCACGTTCAAAGAAGCCCTGCGTCGCGAGATCATCTCGAAAACCTACGACGCCGGCGACCCGCGGATCGTGCCGATCCCCGAGGACAAGCGTTACCGCTCGTGGCGCACGATCGAGAAGCCCGAGGCCAGCGCGGCCATCTTCTACATGATGGACGTCTCCGGCTCGATGACCGACGAGCAAAAGGAGATCGTGCGGATCGAGGCGTTCTGGATCGACACCTGGCTGCGCAAGCAATACGACGGCCTAGAGATTCGCTACATCATCCACGACGCGGTGGCCAAAGAAGTCGACGAGCAGACCTTTTATCACACCCGCGAGAGCGGCGGGACCCGGATCAGCTCGGCCTACAAGCTGTGCGCCGATCTGATCGAACAGCAATTCCCGACAAGCGAGTGGAACGTCTACTGCTTTCATTTCTCGGACGGCGACAACTGGGGAGAAGACAACGAGACCTGCTTCCGGCTGCTGCGCCAGCGGCTGCTGCCGGCCGTCAATTTGTTTTGCTACGGGCAAGTCGAAAGCCCGTATGGCAGCGGCGAGTTTTTGCGGGCCCTGGCGGACAACCTCGGCGCGGAGACCGACAAGCTGGTGACTTCGGAGATTCCGGATAAGGACGCGATCCTCGACTCGATCAAGCTCTTCCTGGGGAAGGGGAAGTAAGCCCCCGCCGCCGGATCGGCCGGCGCGGACGGCTTTCGTGGCAATCATGGTCTTGCGCACCCAACACAAACCCCTGCCCGCCGAACTCGCCCGACTCCAGGTCGAGATCGAGGAGTACGCGCGGCGCCACGGGCTCGACTTCTACCAGACGATTTTCGAGGTGGTCGATTACGACCAGCTCAACGAGATCGCGGCCTACGGTGGCTTTCCGGTGCGTTATCCGCACTGGCGCTTCGGTATGGAGTACGAGCAACTGAGCAAGGGCTACGTTTACGGCCTGCAAAAGATCTACGAGCTGGTCATCAACAACGACCCCTGCTACGCCTACCTGATGCGGTCCAACGCGCTGTCCGACCAGAAGCTCGTCATGGCCCACGTCTACGGGCACTGCGATTTCTTCAAGAACAACGCCTATTTCGCCCACACCGATCGCAAGATGATGGACGGGATGGCCAATCACGGCAACCGCATCCGGCGGTACATGGATCGCTACGGCGTGGACGAAGTCGAAGCCTTCATCGACGCTTGCTTGAGCATCGAAGACCTGATCGATATTCACTCGACTGCAATTCGCCGCCGTGACCCGGTTCGAGAGGTCCCGGCGAGCGAAGACGAGCAGCCGGTCCGTCCAGGGCGGTTCGAGTCGAAGTCGTATCTCGAGCCGTTCGTCAATCCACCGCAGGTGCTCGCGGCCGAGGCCGAGCGGCTACGCCTGCAGCAACAGCAATCGCAGCAGCATCCCCGCGAACCGGCCCGCGACGTGATGCTGTTTCTGCTCGAGCACGCGCCGCTACGGGCCTGGCAGCTCGACGTGCTGTCGATCATTCGGGACGAGGCGTACTATTTCGCCCCGCAGGGCCAGACCAAGATCATGAACGAGGGTTGGGCCAGCTATTGGCACTCGACCATCATGACGCAGCACGCCCTGACGGCGGCCGACATCGTCGATTATGCCGATCACCATTCCGGCACGATGGCGACTTCACCCACACGCCTGAATCCGTACAAGCTCGGACTCGAGCTATTCCGCGACATCGAAGATCGCTGGAATCGCGGGCGCCACGGCCGCGAGTTCGAAGAGTGCGACGACGTCGCGCGCAAGCGTGATTGGGACACCGGCGCAGGACAGGGGCGCCGCAAGATCTTCGAGGTCCGCCGGATTCACAACGACCTGACGTTCATCGACGAGTTCCTCACGCTCGATTTCTGTCGGCAGCACCGACTCTTTTCGTTTGGCTACAACCGCGAAGCCGAGGCTTACGAGATCGAAAGCCGCGAATTTCCCAAGATCAAGCAACGCTTGCTGTTCAGCCTGACCAATATGGGCCGGCCGATCATCCAGGTGCGCGATGGTAATTATAAGAACCGGGGCGAGCTGTTCCTCGAACACGTCTTCAGCGGCGTCGAGCTACAGCTCAACTACGCCCACGACACGCTCGTCAACTTACACCGCCTGTGGTCGCGACCCGTGCATATCGAGAGCGTGCTCGACGGGGGAAAGGCGGTCCTGTCCTACGACGGCCACGAGCATAGTATGGAAAAGCAGAAGCAATCCGGCTGATCCGGTAGTTGGGGTCAAATATCGCGGCCAGGCCGGTCGAAGAAACGACTAGCTCCACATCACGGTTCTGCAACCCGAAGTGAACAGAGAACTCCCGATTTTTCCGAGGCGCGCCCCGCCGGCGCGCGAGGTGGAATTGCCATGAGTCTGAAGCAGGCGGCCCGCACGGCACTCGATGCTGTCCCATCCTTTCAGAATCAACTGCATCTGCTGACCGCACGACACGACGACCTGCAACTCGAGTGCGAGTTGTCAGGGCTCGACGCCTTGGGATGTGCCTTCGACCGTTTCGAGCTGACCGCCGATCGGGTCGCGGGCGTCGGGCTCGATCGGCTCAAACAACTTGGCCAGGATCTCTCCGCACGGCTCACCTATCTGCTCGAGCGGATCAGTCCCGTGGAAATCGACGCCCAGGGCTGCACCGTGCAACTTCGCTCGAATCCACCGCAAAAAGACGACGACGGTACGCGCTATTACGAGCTGCTCGTCACGCGCACCGGCAAGTTCGAATTGGCTCGCTATGCCAAGGCGGTGGGCAATCCCCGGCAGCGCGTAGCGGCCCATGTGACGCGCGAGGTCTGGCTGCGATTGGTCGACGACTTTGCCGCGGTGGCCACGAGTTAGCCCGCGACAGATTGTCCGCATAGACAGAGCTGCGCATGCCCGACCCGATTCACATCGTGCGCCGGACGACCGTGGCCGCGCCGCCGAGCGCCGTCTGGGCTATCGTCGCCGAGCCGCAGCGGCTGCCCGATTGGTTCCCCTGCGTCGAGCGCGCCTTCGTGCTCGCGGGCGAAGGCCTTGGCCGGTTGCAGCAGGTCGAGGGGCCCTGGGGTTCGCAGCGGTTCACGCGTCACGAACGGGTCGTCGTGTGGGAGCCGCCTCATCGGCTCGCCTGGGAGTTCGTGGCCGAGTGGCTCGATGGCCAGCCCGCGCCGCACTATGCGGCGCAAACCCGGTTGACGCTCTCGCTCGAGCCGCTGCCCGGTGGTGGCTGTGCGCTTGCCATCGAGTCGTACCAGGTCCCGGCCGATGAAGCCTGGGCCCAAGCGCTAGGCAGCCGCAGCGATGCGTCGGCCGCGTTTCTCGACCAGGCTGCACAACGCCTGGCCGTGCTTTGCAGGGCGGAGCCGGGCTGAGCCGCAGGCCGGCGGCACGTACAGAGATTGCCGGCGGACCGTAGGTTTTGGTTATATTAGGGGCCATGGCGCTGCCCATCGCGCAGAGCCAAGCGGGGGAACAGGCCGAGGCGCAGTCCGCGAGCACACGAGGCAATCTTCGCTCGTCGTGCGGCACGGCGGACCTTCTTTTCTGTGGAGGAGTCTGCGCCTATGCCCGTGCATGTCGCCTTGGAAACGGCCCTGACGATCGGCAAGAAAACGACGGTCCAGGGCCCATGGAAAACGCCGCCCCGCGGCGTCGTTTTTGAGGACGATGGGCAGGCAGGATATTTCTACGCAGTCGAACATCGCGCCAGCGGCGAGCGCAAGATGCTCGACGCGGTGCAGATCTACGAAGCTCGGAGCGTGCCGGCCGCTGAGCGCGATGTGCGGCTCAAGCTCGTCTGGTCGCTGGACGGCAACAAGGCTGCGCTCATGATTAACGACTTCACGCACGCCGTGTTCGACTTCCATCTGCACCGAGGATACAGCCGCCAGCATTACGGCAAGACTCCCGGACGCTGGTCGACCTACGATCACCGCTGGGACGAACAAGCCCTCGATTCGCTGATGTAGTCGCCCGCGTTGCGGCGTGCGGCCGGGTCGCGTACCGGGTCAAGTCGCTTGCGGGGCCGTGCGATAAGCGCCCGCCGGCAAGAGATCGGGCGCGGGCGATGGCAGGCCCGGCGTCAGGCCAGCCGGGACGAGCCCCGCCTCGCGACGGCGGCGCGTGCCGAACGGGTCATACGCCAGGCTGTAGCCAACCGGGATGACGATCAGCGTCAGGAAGGCCGACACCAGCAGCCCAAAGATGATCGAACCGCACAGCGGCTGCCAGAATTCCGAGCCGCCGGAGAAATTGAAAAACGTCGGCAGCATACCGCCGTTCGAAGTCAACATCGTCAAGATCACGGCGCGGCACCGTTTCATGCCGCCTTCGACGACGGCCTCGTCGAGGGGCAGGCCGCGCTTGATCGCCTCGTTGACAAAATCGACCAACACAATCGCGTCGTTCACCACGACTCCCGTCAGACTGACCAGGCCGATGAAGGCCGCCAGGCTGAAGTCGAACTGGCATACCAGCATCCCCACGACCACGCCCACGAAGCTCAACGGCACGGTCGACATCACCACGATCGATTGCCGGAAGCTGTAGAACTGGATCACGAGGATCCCGAAGATCAGGACGACGCCCAGGATCATCGAGTTGAACAGCCAGAATGCACCCTTGTCGCGTTCCTCGTTTTCGCCGGTGAAGGACGCACGAATGCCCTCGGCCGGCGTGTTCGGCTGCCCGATAAAACTGACCCGGCTGCCCGCGGCCAACTGCAGGCCGAATTCTGGCAGCACCTGTTCGCGCAACTGCTTGAAGACGTGATCGGGAATCACCCCCAGGTCGTCGCGGACGTTGGCCATGACCGTCACGGCCCGGTCCAAATCGCGGCGGTTGACGCTATAGAGCCCGTTCTCGATCCGCAAGTCGGCCAGTTCGCCGACGGTGGCGCGTTTCCCCGTGGGGCTGACGAGCATCAAGTCGGCCACGTCGCGGCCAAAACGCTGGTACTTGGGCAGCGCCTGCAATCGCAAGGTGACGTCCTCGTCGTCCAGCCGGAGTTCGATCGTCGTATCTCCCAACACGACTGTCTGAATCGACCGGGCGACGTCGGCCTCGGTCATGTCGAACATGCCGACGACGCTGGGGCGCGGCTCGATGACCAACGTGGGGTTCTCGGCACGATAGTCGCAGCGTGCGTCGACGGTGCCTTCGATCTGCGCCAGCCGCTTGTAAAGTGCCCGGCCCAATGTGCCGAGTTGATCGAGGTTTTTGCCGGAAAGCCGCAGCGCGACGTCGTATCCGCCCGGCGGGCCTTCTTCGACTTGCTCGATTTTGAACGTCATCCCCGGCGGCGGCACAATGGTGTCGCGCAGCCAATTGACGATCTCGTCTTCTTTGCGCGAGCGCTCCGCTGGCGGTACCAGCTCGACCATCACCTTGCCGAACTCGGGCCCCATCGTGGGATCGGTGTCGAGCCGCGCCGCCAGCGCCTGCGAGGAGCCAACGGCCGTCACATAGTTGCGCAACTCACCGCGCTGGCGCAGATCTTCCAGCGGTCCGTAGATCGACTTGGCCGCCGCGGCGGTCTCTTCGATGCTGGCGCCGAGCGGCATCTCGAAGCTGATCTCAAACTGGCCGCGGTCGCTGCCAGGAAAGAATGTGTAGCCGATCAGTCCGAAGTAGAGCATCATTCCGGCCCAGGCGATCGACATGCCGCAGCACGTGACGACCGCCCAGCGATTGCGCAGCGACCAGCGCAACATGGCCTCGTAGCCGCGATAGAACGGCGCCCAGAGACCACCGACGGCGTAACCAGTCTTGCCGCCTGCCTGCTCCTGCTGCGGTGTCTTCGCCTTGTAGTTGCGGAACCAAATGGATGCCACGACCGGCACCAGGAAGTGATCGACGATTAGCGACCCGGCCAGCGACAGGCAAACTACGACCGGCAACACGCCCATGAAATCGCCCATGATGCCCGGCACGAGCATCATGGGGGCAAAGGCGGCCACGGTGACCAGGTCGGCGGCGAAGACCGGCATCGCCACCTCGTGCGTGCCCAGCTTGGCCGCGGTCTTCGAGTCGTAGCCTTGTTCGAGATAGCGATAGATGGCATCGGAGACGATGATCGCCCCATCGATCACCATCCCGCCGGCGACGATGTAGCTAAAGATCACCATGTTCGACACGGCGTAGCCGGCCATGTACAGGAACACGAGCGACACGGCCCCCGCGAAGGGAATCGCCAGCACGACGATCAGCGCCAGGCGCACGCCCATCGACAGGGCCATGATCAAGAACACAACCCAGGCGCCAAACACCGCGTCGGACCCCAGTGTCTCGAACATCACCGAGATATCCTCGGAGATGTCGCGCGACGTCGAGATCTTGATGTGCGGCAGCGTGCCGGCGATCTGCTCGATCCGCTGCTTGACCACCTTGGCCGTGGCCAGGGTGTTGATGCCCGACTCCTTGTTGACGATGATCGTCGCGCTCGTATTACCGTCGAGCTGCGAGAAGCTCATCAGCCGCCGATAGGTATCATCGACCGCGGCCACGTCCGACACCGTGATCAGCCGGCCGTCGACCTGCTTGATCACCGCTTCGCGGATGTCGTGCACGTCGCGAAACTTCGTCTCGCTCCGCACGTGCAAGTCGAGCGATTCCGAATCGAGCACGCCGCCAGGCATCCGGGCATGAAACCCTTCGAGCGTGCGCCGCACGTCGCCGATCGACAGCCCGTATTGGGACAGCAATTGCGGATCGACGTCGACGTGAATCTCCCGCTCGCGGCCCCCGAACAACTGCGTGTTGGCCACGCCGGGAATACCCTCGAGCATGTCCTGCACGTCTTCGGCCGTCTGCTTCAGCGCGCGCTCGTCGTAGCCCTGGGGCCCGGTGAGCGTGACGAGCATCAGGGGGAAGCTTTCGAAGTCCAGGTCGGTGACGATCGGCTGGACCTCGCGCCCCATCGGCAACTGCCGGCGCACCTCGTTGACGAGATGTTCGACGTCGTCCCGGGCCCGTTTGCCGTCGACGCCGTCGAGAAACACGATCTGCACGACGGACGAACCGCGAAGGCTGGTCGAGCTGATGAAGTCGACCTTGTCGAGCCGCTCGAGCGCCTCCTCGATCTTGGCCGTGATCTCATCCTCCACCTCGGTCGGCTCGGCGCCGGGGTAGGGGATGCTGATCATCACAATCGCCGTATGGATCGCCGGCGTGCGCTGAACCGGGATCAAATACGCGCTCATGACGGCCAGCAGCAGGGTCATGATCGTCAACACGATCACGACTTTCGGGCGATCGACCGCGGCATCGCTCAGTTTCATGACGCAAACACGCTAGCGCTGAACGGACTGTTCGGGCAAGGTAGCGGAGGGCGGGGCAGGCGCCTGGCTCTCGGCGGCGCCGTGGGCCGCGGGCGCCGGGGCAGCCTCGCCGGCAGCCGCGGGCGCCGCCTCGGAATTCGGTACTGGCGCAGGCGCCGCCATTGCCGCGGCGCCTTCTTCGGCGAGCAGGTCGTCGCCGCGCATCTGTTCGACTTCGCGCCCCGCGACGAGCCGATGCTGGCCCCGGACAACCACGTGCCGGTGTGCCTCGGGCAGTTCGCGCACGATCAGGCTGCCGTCCTGCTCACGGGCCGCGCCGATTTCATACGCTTGCGCATGGCCGGCATCGTCCACGCTGAAAATGATCGTCTGGCCATCGCGCACCACGGCCGCGTCGACCGGCAGGCGATAGCCTTCGACCTCGTCTATGACGATCCGCCCTTCGGCGACGTGACCCGGGCGGATCCGGCCTTGCGGGTTGTCGAGCAGGACCTCGACTTCGAACAAGCCGGAACGATCATCGGCTGCTTCGGCCACGCGGTATACCTGGCCCTGCATCTCCGGCCAATCCTCGCCGAATCGATCCCGCGCTAAGATCGACACGTGCACCTTCTGGCCCACGCGTACCGGCGCGATGCGCGACTCCGGGACCCCCAGTACCAACAACACGCGATCGACCTGGATGATCTCGAAAACCGTCTGGTGCATGTTGACCAGTTCACCGGGATTGATCATCCGCTTGGACAGCACGCCCGTCGCCGGCGCCAAGAGCGTCGCGTCGAGCACATTTTTTTCCGTCATGTCAAACTGGGCTTCGGCCAATTGCAGCTTGGTGACCCAGTCCTGGTACTCCGTGTCGCTGATAACCTCTGGGTTCGCTTTACGGATGTTCTCGGCACGGCGAATGTCGTACTGCGCCTGTTCCAACCGGGTCTTGGCCTCTTTGAGGCGAGCGTTGAAGATTCGCCGGTCGAGCTGGGCCAGCATCTGGCCCACCTGCACCGCGTCCCCCTCGTCGAGAGGTTTGCCGTCGGCATTCTCGCCGAGCGCTTCGAGCCGTCCGGCGACTTCGAACGCGAGCACAAACCGTTCGAACGGCCGAACCATGCCGTGATAGGCGTCGATCAGCTCGATCTTCTCCAAGGCCGCATCCATCACGACGACGGGCGCGCGGGGGACGGCCCGCGCCTCGGCCTTGGGCTGTTCCTTGGCCTTGCCGAAGATCGCCTCGCCATATTGGCCCACCCCGGCCGTCAGCAATACGCCAGCCCCCGCCACGAGCACGACGACGACGGCGCTCAGATTCGAACGGATCATTCCCATAAAGACAGCAAGCTCACGGCAGGACAGAACAACCGGGACCAGCCGCAATCCATTAGCCAGCTAACCAATTCACCCTAGGCGCAAGCCGAACATGCGTCAAGGTTAGACTAGTCCAGCCCCTTCGATTGTCGAGCGTGCGCGGCGCCGGGACAGGGGAAGTTTCTCGCGTCGCTCCGACCGGCCGGGCGCCGGGGGGCCCCGCAGCGTCTACGATTCGGCCGTGGCAGCGGCAATCCGGCTCTCCAGTTCGAGCACATCGACGCCCCGAATCAGGAAGCGCTTTTCGGCCGAGGTGGGCCCCGCGATCAGTTCGATTTGCGAGCGTTTGCAACCAAGTCGCTTGGCCAGCAGCTCGACGATGGCGGCGTTCGCCTTCCCTTTTTCGGCCACCTGCGACACGGCCACCTTGAGCCGATCGGCGTCGACGCCGCGTAGCTCGTTCCGCCGTGCACCGGGCTGAGCGCGGACCCACAGCAGGGCCCCCTCGGGATGTGGCTGGCAGCAGCTCAAGCGACGCCCTCGAACAGCGCCGAACCGACACGTACGATCGTGGCCCCTTCTTCGATGGCAACCTCGAAATCGCCGCTCATCCCCATCGATAGTTCCGCGAGCGAAGTACCGTCGGGGCAAAACGGCTGGAGCCGCGCAGCGAGCTCGCGCAATCCGGCAAACGCACGGCGGGCCGCCTCGGCTCCGCCCTCCAGCGGCCCCATAGTCATCAGGCCCCGCACATCAAGGTTCGCCCATTCACCCAGCCGCCGGCAGACTTCGGGCAGGTTCTGCGGATCGAAACCATGCTTCGCCGCCTCGCCGGCCATGTTCACTTCCAAAAATATCCGCAGCCGCGCGCTCAAGGCAGCCGCCTCAGCGTCGAGCGACTCGATCAACCGCCAGGTATCGACCGAATGAATCAACGAGACCAGCGGAACCGTCCGCCGCACCTTGTTGGTCTGCAAGTGACCGATCAGGTGCCAGCGAGCCGCAGTGTCGGCCAGTGCTTCAGCCTTGCGCCACAGCTCCTGCGGGCGGCTTTCGCCCAACTCAATGCACCCGGCTTCGACCAGCGCGCGGGCAATCTCGGGACCGACGTATTTCGTCACCGCGACCAGTTGGACCGCGTCGGCCGGGCGGCCTGCACGCGCGGCCGCGGCGTCGATCGCGCCGCGCACCCGCGCCAGGTTGTCTGCCAGGCGTCGCGCTGACGGGGGTGAAAGCGCCATGGACTGAAGCCGCCGCCTTGCGCGAAGCCTTGCCGCAACGCGAAACCGCTAGCCGGCCTCGGTCTGCAGCAACGGATGAAACTTACCGCGGCGCGAAAACCGGGCCAACAGAAACTCGCTATTCAGGTGTATGCCCAACACCGTCCGTTGGCCGAGCGCACCGAGCGACCGATAGACCACCCATTGCCGCTGCCCGATCTGGGCTCGATAGCCGACGGCCGTGTCGGCCGAGCGAATTTGGCGGTCTTCGGCCACGGTCAATTGTCGCCAGGTGACCGGCTGCCGCATGGTTTGCGCGTCGAGCGAGACCAGCAACGGCGCATACAAGCTGCGGCCCACGGTCTGTTGCCGCAATTCCAACTGGCCCGCCGACGCGCCGAGTTGCCCGCTGCGCGGATCGCGCCGCCATTCGGGCAGGGCCAAGGGCAACACCAGGGCAGCCTGGCGGCCGCAATGGAGCACACCTTCGCGCGTGTCTTGCGCCGGCTCGAACCGAGCCGCCGTCGAAAGCGGCAAAGTGCCCACGTAATCGATCCGGCAGTTCTGCGGTGCCAACACGGCATCGGCGATCAGCAGCAGACGGTCCTTGTGCGTCAATACGGCCTGCCGCCGCAGCGTTACGCCGTCGGCCAGATCGATCTCGAGCTCGAGCTGATCGGCCTCTTCGCCGCGCGCGGCGTGCAGCAGCCGCCAGTTGCCCTGCGACCGGAGCGTCCGCCCGTCGATCTGCACGTCGTAGCCCCAACTGCCCGACCAGAACACCGACGCGCCCAGATTCAACTCGATTTCCAGGCGCGGGCTCGCATAGTTGCACACCAGCATTTCGCGCTTGGTGCTCCAGCGCGGACGCAACACCGCCAGCCGCGACCAGCTCGAATGCACAAACGGGGCGAGCTTTTCGAGGCGCGTGGCGCTCGTCGACGAGCAGGGGCGCTCGAGAATTTGCCGTTGCTGCTGCGGTCGCAGCACGGCCGTCGCGATGGCCCGGGTCGTCTTGGTACCGTCGATCTTCACCGCGGCCCGAAACAGGCCCGGGCACCAGGCCGAGGCCTCGCCGCGAGCCAGCGGTTGTGCACCGTCGCGGCGCGCCAAGCGCAGCGCCTGACGTACGAGCCGTGGAAACCGCTCGGCCGTGGCTGCGCTGAAAGCGCCCCCCTTGAGCGTCTCGCCCAGGGCCATGGCGCGGGTCCAACAGGCCAGCAGCGGACGGAATTGCGCCAGGCTGTCGCCGTGCAGCATGCCGTCACCGTCGAGCAGCCGGTCGCAACCGTCGGTCAATGCGGCCCGGGCCGAATCGATCAGCCCGCGGCACGAGTTCAGCTCGGGCAGCGTGTAGGCCAGAGTCAATGGCAGCTCACCCGCAAGTAGCTGATGGACGAGCGGATGGCCGTTCAGCTCCAGTCCGGTTGCCGTGGTTGCCACTTGATGGAAGTGGTGCAGCATCTTCCACCAGGTGCCGGCGGCGGTTCGCGTAGCCAACGAGGGCAAGGCATGGACCCAGGCCAGGATCTGCAACGCCTCGGCCACGTCGAACACGCTTTCCGTCGCGCCGTGCAACCAGGCCTCGATCTGCGCAGACAGCGTTTCCGGCGCACGCGAGCGCCCACAAGACAGCCGATAGAGCCACTGAACCAGCTCGGCCGTGGGCTGTTCGTCGGCCGTCAACGGAGCGGCCCACAAGAGCGGGCTTTGCTCGTCGTCGATCAACCGCCAGAGCTGCCGCGGCGTCTCGCGACGCGAAAGATATTTGGCCCAGGCCCGCCAACCCGTGCTATCAGCCGACCAGTCGCCCGCCGCGGCAATTTTTTGCGGCGCCGATTTGTGCCAGTCGTGCCTGCCCGTCACGAGCCCTGCGGGACGTGTCAGCGGTGAAACCATTCCGCTCGTGGGGATCCTCATCGCCATGTCGATCTGCGTTCCATCGGAGAGTATCAGCCCAGCACGGTTCTCGTTGTGACGGGCTGGCGGAACGGGGTATCCTAACAAGTGGGTCAGACGATTTCTGCCCCCGTGAGCGTTTCCCCGGGCAGCACCGTCGCCGCTCGGGCTGGATTTTTGGGGACTGCATTCGATGATCGACTTGCGCAGCAGTGTTGCCATGCTTGTCGCCGCGTTAGGAGCCTCGACCGGTTGGGCCCAGGACCCGGCAGCGCTCGAAGGCCAGCCCGGAGCGTCGGCCCCCGCAAACGCTCCGTCGCAGCGGCCCGATCCCCCCGGCTACAAGCGGCTTTCACCGCAGGCCGACGTTTGGATCTCCGGCGAAAAGAAGCAGCTCTGGATGATCGGCAAGGTCGTGCTCCGCGAGGGGCCGCTCGAGTTGTTCGCCTGCTTGACCGGAACGAAGGAACACGAGGCGATCGTGGCAGTCAAGACCGAGGCCTACATCGTTCACGCGGGCCTGCTGGCGATCGGCGCCACGGCCGGAGGCCCAGTCGAGTTCGTGCCCGAGTATAAGCCACCGCGCGGCACGGAAATCGAAGTCACGGTGTCCTGGACCGATGCGGCGACCAAGCGCCGGCGGTCGGCGCGTGCCCAGGAATGGATTCGCGACGTGCAGGCCCAAGCCGCGATGAAGCAGCCGTTCGTGTTTGCCGGCAGCGGGTTCTGGGAAGACGCCGAGCGCAAGCAGCGGCATTACCTCGGCGAGGACGGCGACTTGATCTGTGTGGCGAACTTTCCCAGCGCCGTGCTTGACGTGCCCATCCAAAGCTCGCAGGCCAACGAGCAGTTGATGTTCGACGCCTTCACCGACCGGATCCCGCCCGAGGGCACCGAGGTCGGAATCATGCTTGCGCCCAAGCGGTCGAAAACGCAGGCATCGGCCCCTTCCAAGCCCTGACGGTCTTGCCCTGGGACGACTCGGGCCAATGCCAAAAACTGCGAGCCTGCAGCGCGATGCCCTGATTCAATTGCTCGACGAGTCGTACGACCGGCGGGCTTGGCATGGGCCGAACCTGCGCGGTTCGCTGCGCGGCGTCGAATTTGACGAGGCCATATGGAGGCCGCACGACGCGAAGCACAATATCTGGGAAATCGCACTGCACGCCGCCTATTGGAAATACGTCGTCCGGCGGCGGCTTCTTGGCGAAAAACGCGGTTCGTTCAGCCTGCCGGGCACCAACTGGTTCGAGCGGCCCCAGGGGGCCGACGCCCGCGCCTGGAAGCGCGAACGGAAGCTGCTCGACCAGCAGCATCGCGCGTTGCGCGAGACGGTCTTGTCGCTGAGCGACGCCGACCTGGTGAAGCGCAAAAGCGGACGGTGGAACTTTGCCGGGCTCGTCCGCAGCATCGCGCTGCACGACGTTTACCACGCCGGACAAATCCAGACGCTCAAGCGACTCTACCAGCTCGAGGTCGGGTCGTAAGCTGGCCTGCCGCAAGCTACGAACGGCAGACCTACACGCCGCAGAATTCGAGCATCCGCGCGGGTGTCGTCACGTAGCTCGTATAGAACGGCCCGAACTCGGCATACCGGGCACTCGCCTCGTCGAACCGCATCCGGTAGACGATGTCCTTCAAGAAGCCCGGGTTGCGGGCCCACAGCGTGACGCCCCACTCCCAGTCTTCCAGGCCGATGCCGACGGTGATCAGTTGCGTCACCTTGCCGCCGAAGGTCATGCCCGTGCGGCCGTGCTCGGCCATCAGCCGGCTGCGTTCGTCGAAGGGGAGCAAGAACCAGTTTTCGCCCACCTTGCGCTTCTTGTTCATCGGGTAGAAGCACGTGCTCGGCCAGGGGGGCAACTCGGGCTCGAGACGCTGCCGCCGCATGGCGTCTTCGCGTGCCGCATAGGCCTTGACCCGGGCCTGAAACGCCGGGCTCGCCGGGTCCTCGCCCTCTTCGGCCAGCTTGTTCGAGAACTGCTCGACCGTGGGTACGTACTCGGAGACCTCGGTCAGCGAAACGAACGAATACATCGGGACCAACGCGGGCCCCAGCCGGCTGGCCAGTAAACGCTGGTGAACGGTTTGCACCTTCAGCGGGTCGGGATCGAGGATCATCAGGCCGAAATCGGCCTTGTGCCCCGAGACGATCGACGTCTGCAGCCGGACGGGTCCGCCGGCGACGGCAGGGTCGAGGATCGTGGCCCATTCGTCGCGGCCCGCGGCGCGCTCAGCAGGGCCCAAGTCCTGCAACGCACCACGATCGAACCGGTAATAGGCATGCGTGCAGTGCCAGCCCTCTTCAGGGCGGAGCGAGACCTCGGCGGCGCTGTCGGTCGTCATAGTTCGATTCCAAACCCAGGATTGCCCAAGCAATGCAGTATTAACCCAACCCCGCAATCCGCCAACCCATGCCCCCGGATTCTTGCCCCAATCTTGCTACCCACCCGTTAAGCCTCCGGCTTCGTTCTTTACCTCGGCCACGCGCACGAAGCCGATTGTTCCCCCCAGCGCCTAACGTGCGTAGTATTCCGCAACTACTCACTCCAGACGGCGAAGGAATCATCTATGACGTACATCGTCGGGATGAAGCGGCATGGCGTTACGTCGTTGATTGCAGATTTGCGCGCAACAGTTGGCGACGGCCCGGAGTCCTTCGGTGTCAACAGCGCGCTGAAATCTGGAATTCTGTTTCCTGGCGCGATCTACGCAGCTTCAGGTTCGTTCTGGGGAATCCGTGCTTTCGTACACGAGGCCAGACGAAGAAGCGAACTCTGCGCTGACGTGGCCGACAAATGGGCGTCGTTCCTGGCACTTGTGAACGACTTCCCGTTTTTTGAATTTGACCAGGAGCCATTCGCCCTCTTGATTGCTTCACGCGCGTCCGGTCAATCAATCCTTTATCAGTTGGTTTCGAGTGACCATAGTCTGACTCAATGTGAAGACTTTCAGTCCTTCGGATCAGGCAAACAGCACCTGGACCACTATTATCAAATAGTCGATACCACCCTTACGGAGCACCTGCCGGTTGGCCGTGGTCACAATGATTGTCCGCCGGAAATTGCACCGGCTTATTACTGCCTTGGACTTACGGAAGCCGCAACAGGGTTTGAAATTGCACGGCTCGAAAGCATTGGCGTTGGCGGCGTCTTCTACTATTTGTATCAGAATGCCGACGGCGACTTTTATCAGCCTGTCACGCTCTTTCTGATTTGTCACTCAAAGCATACCGGTGACGAGATCGCACTCGTGGAGACCCGAATCGGGTTCGTCGATGGAGTCTTGGCTGTAAGCGCTCCGCGCCCAAGCGTCGTCCTGGCCAAGGCTCATCCTGCACAGGATCCCATATCCTGGCTAGCCACCTCGCGCTACATTGACGCTGACCTTATTTCTGCTGGCGCGCACCGCTTGGCCACGGAGTTGTCAGAGCCTCTGCCTCGTGCGGAAGCCGACGAAGTCTGGGCGCGCTTTGAGAGTATGCCGCTATACGACTTCTGCGGCGTGGGATTTGCCGGTCGACTACATCGTGGTGTAAGGCTTGGCCACCATCGCGGATCGCGAGACGCTCCATTCATGTACCTGCGCAATCCAACCATACTCCCCAAGGCATGGACACAAGTGATCCTTGATCGTTGTGGCAAGAGGCCCCACTTTCCGCCAGAATTTGGGACGTGCCAGTACTGCTACAGCACAAACCTTGTCCAGCTATTCAGGAAGGAGCTTGGCTACAGGGAGCAACGTCTCGCCGAAACCGCCCAGTTCCCGGATCAATCACTGCCTTTAGATCCCGAAGGTTTGGGGGTCTACTTCCGACTGAAATGGTATCCAGATTCGACAGCAGTGCTGATGGCGTGCGAGCTGCGCGGCCACGATGCATTGCATCTGAAAGTCGGAATTAAGATTGACTTCGCCCTAGTGCTGTCAACCAAGTTGCCTGCCGGCGAGATCGGGAAAGATACGCGTCTCGAGTCCGTCATCGAAAAGTTCGCGGAGAGCTTTGGTTACCCGGTTACGGCTCACCCAGATCACCCGCCGTCTTATGTCTATCGCGGCCCATGGAACGGCGCGAAACCGGAGGTTCCGATGGGCACGTTACTTCTCGCGTTTCGCGATCCCAATGCACCGTCCTCTATTGCGATGATGTTCTGCATGGATGAGAACAAGTACTTTGATTGGTACCGCGAATGCGTGTTCGACACTCTGCCAACGGAAGCTCGTGCAAATGGAGAGTTTTCGAGCGAGATTCCCCCGATCAACTTTGACAACGACTGGGATTTTCCCGAGACAGATGCGATGGCTTGATGCTTGACAGGACTGTGGTAGACATCATTCCTCGAACCGCATCTCGACGATTTGGAACCGCATCTTGCCGGCCGGAACGGGGATTTCGACCTTGTCGCCCACCTTGTGGCCGACGAGTCCTTGGGCCAGCGGGCTGGTGATGTTGATCTTCCCCGCGTCGTAATCCTCTTCGCCTGCGCCGACCAGGGTGTAGATCTCCTCGTCGCCAAAGTCGAGGTCCTTGAGCACGACGGTCATGCCGAAGGTCACCTGGTCCTTCGGGAGCGTGGACATGTCGACCAGCTGGGCTCGCGAGAGCTTGTCCTTGAGCAGGTTGATCTTGGCCTGCAGCATGCCCTGCGACTCGCGGGCACCGTGATACTCGGCGTTTTCGCTGAGGTCGCCCTCGGCGCGGGCGTCGGCCACCCGGCGCGTCACGGCCGGCATCTCGACGCCTTCCAAGTGATCCAGCTCGGCCTTGAGTTTCGCGTAGCCGGTACGCGTCATGGGGATCATGTCGGACATGTCTGGGCTCCCACCAACAAAAAAATCGGCCCTTCGTTCGACGGGGCCGACGGGTCTATTGTGACCGGTTCATTGCCGGCATGTAAAGAGCGGCCCCCGGGACTTGGAGGGTGGCGCCGTTCGACTCGCCATCTGGCACCGTGCGCGGAAATCGACGCGCTGGACCCACCGCGCCGGCCCACGAAATGCCGAGCGAGCCGCTGGCCAGAACCGTTGAAGCTAACGCCCCGGCTTGCCCTCGACGCCTTCGGGGAGGTACAGCAACCGCCCGCAGCTCAAGCAAAACACGAGCTTGCCCATCCGCAAGGCGTTGTGGTTGTTCGGGGTGAGCTGCTGATAGCAACCGCCGCAGACGTCGCCTTCGACGGCCGCCATGGCATCAGCGCCCTTCGATTTGACGACGCGCTGATACGCATCCCGGACGTCGTCGGGCAGCGACTTTTCGGCCTCGGCCAGCTCGCCTTCGAGCCGTTGGACGTCGCCTTGAACCAGCGCCACTTGCTGGCGCACGGCCTCGCTGGCCTTGGCGAGTTCTTCCTGGGCTTTTTTGCGGTTGGCCTCGGCCTCGGCCACCAGCGGCTTGAAACCGTCGATCTTTTCCAGGGCCTCGATGATCTCGTCGGACAGCACGCTGCAGGCCATCTTGTCGGCTGCGATCTGGTCCTTCAGCACCTGGTATTCGCGGTTGCTCGTGGCCTGATTGAGCTTGTCTTCGAGTTCCTTGATTTTGTTTTCGGCGGTGCGGAGTTGTAGTTGCTTCTGATCGGCCAGGACCTTCGCGGCCTTGGCCTGGGCATGGACGTCGTCGACCGCGGCCGACAGCCGAGTGACGTTGCCCTCGTGGGCCTTGATCTGCCGGGGGCCACGTTCCAGGCGGTCGCGCAGATCACTCAATTGACGGTGGATGCGATGGATCTCACGCAGGGATTCGAGCATCGCGTTCATGAAGGGTTCCGGTGGGGGGCGGCGGGCGGGTGCAAAGGTGCCAAGCACGGAAGTATACCAAAAAAAGGCCGCCGCTCGGAGCACCGGCGGCGGCCTACGCGGACGGCAAACACTATTCCGCTGAACGTGGCTAACTCGCGATGCCTTCGAGGAAGCCCTCCAGTTGCTTGCTGCGCACCGGGTGCTGCAGTTTGCGCACGGCCTTGGCCTCGATCTGGCGGACGCGTTCCCGCGTGACGCGGAAAATCCGGCCCACCTCTTCGAGCGTGTAGGTATAGCCGTCGCCCAGACCGTAACGCAGCCGAATGATTTCCCGCTCGCGATACGTCAGCGTCTTGAGCAGGTTCTCGATCCGGTCGCGGAGCATGCCGTGCGCGGCCGTGCTCAGCGGGCTCTGCGTCGCGGTGTCTTCGATGAACTCGCCGAACGAGCTATCCTCGCTTTCGCCCACGGGGCGATCGAGGCTCACCGGGTGCCGGCCGATGCTCAACACGCGGCGAGCTTCCTCGACGTTCATCTCGGCCGCGGCCGCGGTCTCTTCGGTCGTGGGCTCGCGCCCCAGTTGCTGCAACAGGTTCTTCGACACGTTGCGCAGCTTCGAGAGCACCTCGATCATGTGCACCGGAATGCGAATCGTCCGCGCCTGGTCGGCGATGGCCCGAGTAATGGCCTGACGAATCCACCACGTGGCATACGTCGAAAACTTGAATCCGCGGCGATACTCGTACTTGTCGACCGCCCGCATCAGGCCCGTGTTTCCTTCCTGAATCAGGTCGAGGAAGCTGAGGCCGCGGTTGCGATATTTCTTGGCGATCGACACCACCAGCCGGAGGTTGCCGCCGGAGAGTTCGCGTTTGGCCTTTTCATAGGCGCGGAACTCTTCCTGCATGCGTTCGCAACGCCGTTTCAGGCTGTTGGGCGTTTCGAGCGTCATCAGCAGCAGATCGCGGAACTGGCGATACAGGTTGGCACGCTCGTCCTTGGCCGAGGCGTCGCCGCGCAGCGCGGCGATGCGCTTCTGCAGCTTGGCCATTTCGGCCGAGACCTGCTCGAGGCGCTTCATCAGCGGTTGCACCCGTCGAGTACGCAGACTGAGCTCTTCGACGAGGACCAGTGCCTTGCGCCGGCCGCGGACCAGCCGCTGGTGCGCCGCACGGCGCTGGGCCGGCGTCGCCTTGTGGCTGACCATTTCGCGGAAGTCCTTGACGTTCTGCGCCATCAGGTGCTCGAGCGTCCGCAGATTGTGCGGCATCCGCGCCTGAATCTGTTCCTTGGTCAGGTGCTCGGTCAGCGAGACCTTGATCGTGCGGTCGAAGGGCAGGGCCCCCTCGTGCACTTTGACCAATTGCTCGTAGGTTGCCTGCAGCGCCAAATGGCACCCCAGCACCGTGCGACGGAACCGCCGGCGGGTGACCTCAATTTTTTTCGCCAGGCTGATTTCCAGATCGCGCGACAGGAGCGGGATCTCGGCCATCTGCGTGAGGTACATCCGCACCGGATCTTCGTTCCAGCGCGATTCGTCGGCGATGACGTGGCTCCGCGAGCCGTCCTCGCTGGGCGCGTCTTCCCCGGCATCGTGTTCGGCCTCGTCGGCCGCGGCCTCGATCGGCCGGGGCTCTTGCTCTTCGACTTCGCCGTCGACCAGCTCGGCCGGCTCGCTGACCAACTCGATCCCCTGCTCATCCAAGGCCAACATCAGGGCATCGAGCTTGTCCGGGTCGACAGCGTCGTCGGGCAGGTGCTCGTTGACCTGGTCGAACGTCAAATACCCTCCTTGAGATTTGCCGCGGGCGACCAGTTCTTGAAATTCCTTGTCCGAAAAATCCACCTGTCATTCCTCCTGCGCTGCGGGTGCGCCGCATGGGTCGATGGACGCAGAGCCGTTACTCCGACCCGACGCTCGCGCGTCCCCGGGTCGGCGGCTCCGTGTGGGCCGGACGGCGACTTCACCCTTCCGTGGGCAAAGACGGGCGCCGCCGGCTGCGTTCGCGTTCAACAATCTGTCGCAGTAACTCCTTCTCCTCATCCTCGTCGAGCTTCCGTTCGCGCAGCACGGCGGTCTCTGCACGATGTTGCTCGGCGAATTTCCGCTGACGATATCGATCGAGCAACGTCCGCCAGGCTCCGGCGCGATCCACGTCGGAGTTTTCGCGGCTGTGCTCGTCGAGTTCGACGATCAATGCTTTCCACTGCGGCTGGTCGAAGGCCAACAGGAGCCGATCGAACGTCGGCGTGATCCCTGCATCGGCCAGCTCGCACATCCGCTGGTATACGGAGCCGCTCGCGTCCGCGGACAACTCGCCGGGCTGGATCGTGCTGCGGGCCTCGTCGAGCCAGTCGGGCCGCTGCAGCAGGATCTCGACTAGCTCGCGCTGCCAAGGATCGAGCGGTGCGCTCGTCGCGGCGCCGGTCTCTCCAACAGCCGCCGCGGCTCGCAAACCGGCGTCTATCTTGGGCTGCCGCACTGTGCGTCGCAAGACGGCCAATCGGCCGCGCAGCCGATCTTCGGCCACGTCGCTGTAACGGGCCAGCCGGCGCAGCACCTGGTCTTCACGCAACCGGCTTCCCGACGCCTCATGCGCCGGTAACACCGGGACCTTGGCCAACGTGCCCAAGACGTCCTCCGCAGCCTGATGTCGCGCGTGCAGGCCGCTGCGGGCATCCAATCCCGCGATGGCGACCGACAGCTTGTGTTCGAGGGCGTCGGCGGCTTCGTGCAGCAGAGTTGCAAATGCCTCCGACCCCCTGGCCAGAAGAAATTCGCATGGATCGGCATTTTCGGGCAAGGTCAATATCCGCAAGTCGATCGGCTCGGCTACGAACAGCTCGAGAATCTCGTTGGCCCGGCGCCGCCCGGCCTCATCACCATCCAGCACGAGCACCACCTGGTCGGCCAGTCCGCGCAACAGTCGGACATGCGACGGCCCCAGCGCCGTGCCCAGCACGGCCACGACGTTCTCGTGGCCGCACTGGTGGGCCATGATGCAGTCGGTGTAACCCTCGACCACGACAGCCTTTTTCGAGCGAGAGATCGCCTCGCGTGCAATATCCAGGCCGTACAGCAAATGACTTTTCGAGAACAGCGGGGTCTCGGGCGAATTGATGTACTTGGCCGGGTTGCTATCGTCGAGCCCGGGGAGCACTCGTCCCCCTAACCCGACGGGGCGTTTTTGCATGTTGCGGATCGAGAATAGGACCCGGCCGCGGAAACGGTCGTAATGGCCGCTGCCGTTCTGTCGGGGGCTTGCCAGCCCCGCAGCCTCGAGCGTCGCGGGCGTGTGGCCCGCGGCCTGCGCACGGCCCAACAGCCAGTCCCAGCGTGGCGGGGCAAACCCCAAATGGAATCGGCGAATGCTTTCGTCCGAAATGCCGCGATCGTCGAGATAGCGCCGGGCCACTTCGGCCTCCGGCGCGGTCAGCAGCAGGTTGTGATACTGCTGCTCGGCCCAGGCCATGACGGCCAGCAAGCGTTCTTTCTCGCTCGTGGCGACGCTCGGACCGGCCACCTGGACCCGGCTGTCCAGCGCGATGCCCGTCTGCTCGGCGAGGCGGGTCAAGGCCTCGGGAAACTCGATGCCCTCGATCTGCATCAAGAAACTGAACGCGTCGCCGCCGATGTTACAGACCCAGCAGCGATACGATTGCCGGTCCGGGTTAACGGTCAGGCTGGGGCGCGAGTCGTCATGCCAGGGGCACAGGCCCTTGAACATGCGTCCCTCGCGGCGCAGGGGAATGTAGCGACCGACCAGCTCGACGATGTCGACGGCCTGGCGGATGCGCTCTTTAGCGGCGAAAGAGTCTTGCGGCGGCATCCGCTCCCCCACTAGCGAATCGAAGACCGAAATCGCGCAGCGCGCGACACAGCTCGCGAGAAACCGACGTACCTGCCTCACTCCGCCCGGTCGGCACCGCCTGTGATGCCCCGATCGGGGCCGCGAAAAGACTCCACCGTCGGTCGGCTGCGCGCGATTATAAAAGTCGCTGCGCACAAGGGTCAAGGAATCGGAGCGGCCACCGCGAGCACCTAGACTCCCCAGAGCAAAGAGCGTGCCGAAACCGTATGGGCAATAGTCCCTTGATCGCGACTGCCAAGAGCCCGCGATTCATGCGAAATGCGCTTATCCCGACTTCTTGTTCTTCGCGGTCTGGCGCGGAAAGCGGCGGACTTCGACATCGTTCGTCTGCCGCGGACCGGGCGTGCTGCGGCCTTGGAGAATCAATCCTTCGAGCAGTGCCTGCAGCTCGACGACACGTTCGGGCTGCGCGGCGGCCAGATTGTGTTGTTCGCCCAGATCGGTGGCCAGGTCATAGAGCTCGGGTTCGCTTGCTTGAATCAGCTTCCAAGTGCCTTGCCGCACCGACATCGTGCCGTCCGAGGCGCAGCTCACTGCGTGCTCGCGCACGGCACCGCGAACGGCTGCGAACAGCGGCAACATGCTGAAGCTGTCCTCGGCCGCGTCGTCGGGCAACTTCGCGCCAAGGATTTCGGCCAGCGTAGCCATCCAGTCGGCCTGGTGCACGAGTTGATCGCAAATGCTGCCCGGGGCAACGTGTCCTGGCCAGCGGACCACAAACGGGACGCGGTGACCGCCTTCGTAGGCATCGCGCTTGTAGCCGCGCAACGGTCCGCTGGGGTAATGGCCTTGGGCCTCGAGTTGTGCGGCGCCGACATAGGCGGCAAACCCATTGTCGCTCGTGAACAGCACCAACGTGTTTTCACTGGCGCCATGCTCGTCGAGCGCTGCCAACACCTGTCCCACGACGTCGTCGGTTTCCATGATCAAATCGGCCACCGGCAGCCCGAGCCCGCTGCGCCCTGACCAGGGCGGATTGACGGCCAGCGGCGTGTGGGGCGTCGTCAACGGCAGGTAGAGCAAGAACGGCTGCTGGGGCTGTGCCTGGCGACGAATGAAATCGATCGCCCGGTCGCGCAGCGCGGGCAAGACGCCGGCAAGTTGCCAGCCAGGCAAGGCCGGACCGTTGAAGCTGGCCAGGTGATGGCCCACGAGATCGGCCGGCAGGTACGTGCTCGGCAGACCTTGCACGCGGTCGCCCTCGACAAACGCATACGGCGGCCAATTCGGTACGATCGTGCCGAAATACTCGTCGAAGCCGCGCGTCGTGGGGCCATCGCGCAACGGGCGCCCGAACACCGCGCGCCAGGCCGACAATCGCTCCGGGGTCAGCGGCGGCGGTTCGCTGCCCTCACGCCGAAAAAACCTGGCCTGATCGTCGGCAATGCCCCAGTCCTCGCCCAGATGCCACTTGCCGATGCAGGCGGTGCGATAGCCGTGTTGCTGCGCGAGCTTGCCGATCGTCAATCGCTCGCGCGCGATCAACGGCCTTTCCCAAAGCTCGCAAATGCCGGCTTGCAGCCGCGTCCGCCAATGGTAGCGCCCCGTCAACAGTGCATAGCGCGAAGGCGAGCAGCAGGCGCTTGATGAATGCGCATCGGTGAAACGCATGCCCGAGGCCGCCAGCCGATCGAGATGCGGGGTCGGAATCTTCCCACGATCCGGGTTGTAGCAGTGCAGGTCGCCATAACCGAGGTCGTCGGCCAGGATCATCACGATGTTGGGGCGCGCAGGCGCAAGACTCGCGGCCACGGCCGGGAGACTCGCCAGCCACATCCCTGCGACGCCGAGCCGGGCGCAAGCGATTGCCATCCGGCGCATGACCATACCGGCAAGGCTCAATTCTAGGTGCATCATCGTTCGGCTTTTCTGCGCTGTCGCTCTTCAACCGTGACCCGGACCGTAAGTTCGCGACCGAACCTCAGCAAGCGCGCTTCGACGGCCTTGCCGATCTCGGTCTGGCCGACCAGCAGAATCAGGTCGTCCGGCTCGTCGATCGGCTCGCCGTCCCAGGACCGAATGACGTCGCCTGTTTCGATCCCGGCCTTGGCCGCGGGCGAGCCCGGCTCGACCTGCGACACCAACGCTCCCCGCGTCGAATTCAAGCCCATTTGCATGGCCACGTCGGGCGAGAGCCGATCGAGCGCCACGCCCAGCCACCCGCGCGCGAGGACGGTGCCCTTGCGTAGCCGGTCATACACGTCGCGGGCGTAGTTGCTGGGGATTGCAAAGCTGATGCCCTGGTAGGCCGGCCCGACGATGGCCGTCGTGATCCCGATGACTTCGCCGCGCAAGTTGACCAGCGGGCCGCCGCTGTTGCCGGGATTGACGGCCGCATCGGTCTGCAGAAAGTCGAGCGGTCGTGAACCGCCATGCACGCGGCGTCCCGTGGCGCTGATGATTCCCGCCGTCACGCTGCGATCGAGGCCATACGGATTTCCTACGGCCAGCACCCAGTCGCCCACGGCGATCTTGTCGCTGTCCCCCCAGGGGGCCGTCGGCAGTTGGTCGGCATCGATTTTGACCACGGCCAGGTCGCTTAGCGGATCGGCCCCGACGAGCTGCACGTCGCCAATCGTCCGGCCGTCGCTGAGCAGCACCTCGATCCGCGAGGCGTTCTCGACCACATGGTTGTTCGTCACCACATACCCGGCCGGGTCGACGATTACGCCGGAGCCTTGGCCCTGGGCCGCGTAAACGCGCTGGCGCCCTTCACCCGACCAGTACGGATTGCCGCGCTGGTAGAGCGTGGTGGTGTTGATATGGACCACGCAGGGCCCCACGCTTTGCGCGACCAGCCGAAAGGCCTCCGAGGTGTCGGCCAGCTTCGCCAATTGCTGCCGGGCCGACTCGATCTGCCCGCGCTGCTCGCCGCGCGCAGCCGAGTACCGGATCCGCTCGACTAGGTTGGGCAGGATCAGTGCCAGCAGCAGCCCCAGCAAGATCCAGACCAGGTACGTGCGACGAAATCCCGGTTGGCTGGCGGTCGTCTCCATGAAGTAGCTCCTGCTTTTCGTCGCGGAAGGGATGTCGCGGTTATTATAGGGCCTTTGTCGAACCGCACCGGCCATCCTTCCCGGCTCAAATTCGCTTGAACGCTCCGGCCGCTCTTCGTGCCTCGCGCTGGTCGCAATGGACCGCCGTCCTGCGGACGTCGGTGTCGGGCGAGTCCTTGGGTGTGTTCCGGATGATCCTCGGCACCGTCCTGGCGCTCGAAGGCGCAACGTTGTTGTGGCCCCACGCCGAGGGCAATCTCCTGCGTCAGATCTATACGGGCCCCCATGTCGGCTGGAATGTGCCGTACCAGGGCTGCGGCTGGTTGCCCCAACTGGGCGCGACGGCGCTGAACGCGTGGGTCGCGGTGATGACGCTGGCCGGGCTGGCGTTGGCACTCGGCTGGCACGCTCGCAAATGCGCCTTGCTCGGCAGCGTGCTTTGGACCTACGTCTGGCTGCTCGACGCGACGCGATACAACAACCACTACTACCTGTTGAGTCTGCTGCTCCTGCTGGCGGCCTGCATGCCCATGGCGGCGCGGTACAGCCTGGCCGCGTCCGGCGACGGGGTCATTCCGTTCTGGCCGATCGCCGTACTGCGCGGCCAGTTGTTCGTCGTCTACTTCTTTGGCGGCGTCGCGAAGCTGAGCCGTGATTGGTTGCTGCATGCCGAACCGGTGCAGACGCTCTTGCGATTGCCGCATGTCGTCGAACCGTTTGCCGGGCTGCTCGACCCACCGGCCTTGGCGCAATTGCATGCGGCGATCGCCCAGCCGGCCGTCGCTTTTGCAATCGCCTACATCGGTCTGATCTTCGACCTGGCCGTCGGCGGATTGCTGCTCGTGCGGCGGACGCGAATCCTCGGGCTGGTCTTGACCGCCATCTTTCATGGGCTGAACCACTTTATCCTGTTCGACGACATCGAGTGGTTTCCCGTGATGGCGCTCTCGCTGACCACCATCTTTCTCGAGCCCGATTGGCCTTCGCGCGTGGCTCGTTGGTTCGCGACGCGAGCCTGGCCGCGGCCCGATTGGCGCTGGCTGCTCGGTGGGGCGCTGCTGTTGCCGGGCGTCGGCGCCGCGTTGGGGTGGAGTATTTCGCCCACGTCGCGCGGCGAAACGGCGCCCCGTCGGCTGTCCCGGCTCACGCTGCCGTTGATTGTGCTGTGGTTTACGGTGCAGGCGATCGTCCCGTTACGGCACTACTTCATCCCGGGCGACGCCGCCTGGACCAGCGAGGCGGACCGCTTCAGTTGGCGCATGAAAACTGCCGCCAAGCGTTCGGGGCCGTTCTGGATCACGCTGGTCGATCCCGCCCACGGCGCGCAGGATGCACAGGGCAACGTGCGCATCTCCTGGAGCCGCCTGCCTGCGCCACACACGCTCTATCGAGACGTCGACGCGCGGCGCGTCGCCTGGAACAGCCTGCCCGAGATCGTGGTCTTGTTCCAATCCTTCGTCGGCGAACGCATCGTCTATAACCCCTACAGCGGTCGGCAGCAGCCGCGCGACGAAGCCACGGCACGCACGCGTGCAGCGAGCCTGGCCGGCGCCGTGTTCGGCAGCCGGGGCGAGCTCGCACCGACCATTTCGCTCACCGCAGCGCTGCGGGCAGCGCGTCATCTGCTCAGCGAAACATCTGTCCCGCGCGAGCTCGGAGCGCAATTGGACGAGGCCGCGCAACTCGCGCAGGAGCTGCAAGCCGGAACGCTCGATGAGCGCACGGCCACGAATCATGTTGGACGCATCAAGGCCGCGATGTACCGACTGCTGCAGATTCCCCCGCTCGCCGGTCCGCTGCGCGAGGTGCTCTCGCACCTCGATCCCCTGGCGTTTGACGGCGCGCTGCACATGCCAGGCCCGTTCTTCTCGCTGGTCGATCCCAATCTTCAACAGGCCTCGCGCCAGGGATTCGTCACGATCGACAGGGCAAGCTGGAGGCCGCCGCAGGGCGTGGCGGTCGTCGTGGCCGACGTGCAACGCGCCTCGCTCGTCGACTGGCAAGCGCTGCCCGAAATCGTGCCGACGCTCGGTCGTGACGGCCGCACCGTGTTCTACTGGAATCCTGCCCGCGACTTGCCCCGCTTCAAGGTCGATACGCTCCAACAGTATCCCTGCATGCTCGAGCCCTATGTCAAGCGCATCGCGCAGTTGTGGCAGGCGCGCATGGGCAGCTATCCGCAGATCTACGTGACCGACTATGTCGGCATCAATCAGCATCGCATGCAGTTGCTCGTCGACCCGACGGTCGACCTGGCCGCCGTGACCTGGCGGTCGTGGGGCCACAATCCCTGGATTTTGCCGCTCGACGGAGAGCCGCCGGCTCAGGCAACGTCGTCGGCGCCCGTGGCCAGCCGTCCATGAGCCTTTCCGATCCGAAATACTTTCCACCGGTCGCGACCAGCACCGCCGAGGGACTCTTGGCCGTGGGCGGCGAATTGAGCGTCGAGTGGCTGCTCGACGCATATCGCCACGGCATTTTTCCCTGGCCCTATGACGAGCGCATCCTGGCCTGGTGGTCGCCCGATCCGCGGGCCGTCATCGAGTTCGACCGGTTCCACATTTCCCGCAGCCTGCGCCGGACGCTACGCCAGCGCCGCCTGGTCGTCACTTCGGATCAAGCGTTCGGCGAGGTCATGCTTGGTTGTGCAACCGAGTGCGGCCGCCGGGGAGCGACGTGGCTGACCCCAGCCATGCGTCGGGCGTACCAACAACTGCACGCGGCCGGCCAGGCGCACAGCGTCGAGGTCTGGTCCGAAGGACGACTCGCCGGCGGGACGTATGGTGTCAGCATCGGCGGTGCGTTTTCGGCCGAGTCGATGTTCTACCGTGTGCGTGATGCCTCGAAGGTAGCTTTGGCCCACCTGGTCGGCCATCTCCGTCGGCGCGGTTACCGGTTGCTCGACATCCAGCAGCTCACACCGCACACGGCGCGGCTGGGTGCACACGAAATTCCGCGCGCGGAATACCTCCGCCGGCTCGCCGAGGCCCAGCGCCTGCGCCCGAGCTGGGAACCGTTCGATCCCGACGCGGAGCCCTGACCTTCAACGCACGCGGCAGCGATCATTTCGCCGCGTGGCCGATCTCGACGGGAAAGAACAGCGGCCGATCGTCGATCTCGCCCTTGCCGTATTCGGCAATCCAGGCCTGCGTCTCGGGCGAGCGCAGAAATGCCGCCAAGCGTTTGGCGGCCGCGTATCGTTCCGGCGTCGTGCGTTGGGGCGTTGTGACGACGACCAGATACGGTCGGCGCATCCGCGGGTCGCCCTGGACCATGATCTGCAAGGTGGCCGCGGGAATCTTGCCGTTGAGGAACGGGATCCGCCCCACGAGCGTATAAGCGTTTTCACGCTCGGCGCGTTGCAACAATTGCCGATGCCGGTCGGCCGCGATAATCACCGTGTGCTCGGGGTCCAGCTCCAGCTCGTCGACGCTGAGCAAGTCGTGCAAGACTTCTTGCGCACCGAGACTGCGATGCACCAGCAGCGTGTGCTGCCCCGCGATGATCCGGGCCAGTGCGGCCACAACGTCGTGCGAACCGCGGACGCCGGCCGGATCGGCCTCGGGACCGACCAGCAGCAAGTCGTTCCTCAGCCAGGGCTGCGGGTCCTCACCCAGGCCGTCGGCCACGAGATTGATCATCGCGTCGCAGGCGTGCATCGTGACGAGATCGCACTCGCCTCGGGCAAAGCTTGGCAGCAACACGTGCTTGGGCCCCGTTGCCACGAGCACCGTATGCAGGCCCGTGGCTCGTGTAAATCGATCGGCGACGGCGTCCCAGAACCCCGTCTCGGTCATACCTCCGATCACGGCGCAGCGAATGGCCGGCGCGGCTGCTGCCTCGACGGATTCAGCCGGCGCTGGCGGCGGCTCCCCGGCGGCAGCACCGCGCGCCGCGCCGCCGGTGGCCAACAACAAGGCCAGCACGATCGTCCTGGAATGTTCGGCCGGCTTCATGACTTGGCGCAATCCTCGAGTTCTCCCGTCGCCGACGAATCGTAACCCGGCAGTTCGCCCAAGTGCCGTCGGTAGGCGGCCGATCGGACAACGCGCACGAGCGCTTCGATGCGCGGATCGCCGAGAGCCTGGCTGGCGATGCACAGGTCGTAGTCCTCCTCGCGCACCGGCAAAAAGCTCAGACCATATTCCTCGCACGCCAAGCGCAGGCACACGCCGACGTCGGCCCAATTGTCGCGAATCGCCGTAGCCACTCCGCGGTGGTCGTGGGCGATGCGGCGGGGCGGCGGGGCATCTCCGAGCAGCTCGTCGAGGCAGACGCGTGCGCCCGAACCGGCTTCGCGGCCGATCCACCGTGCCCGCGAGCGGACCACGCCGCCCAGCGACCGTGCTTTGACGCCCGGGGACAGGGCCAATCCTTCTTGCCAGCGTGCCATGCGCATCAGCATGTACTCAGGACCGAGCATCTCCCTGCACACGGCTGCATTGCCGTGCTCGCCGGCGCGACCCAGATGGACGCCGGCGGCATGCACGAGACCATCGGCCAGCAATCGCAGTGCCTCGCGGCTGGAGCGCCGCACGACTAGCAGTCGAAACGGCGTTTGCGCGACGTATTCGCTCGCCAGCAATCCCGCTGCCGGGTCGCAACTGGCAACCACCAGCGTCTTGTCGCCCAGCGCCGCTTCGGCGGCCGCCAGGCCCGAGTGTTCGAAGCGGCCACCGCGGAACACGCCATCCTGCCAGACCGGAAAGTCGGCCACCGCATCGCTCGGATAGGCCAGCCAGCGCGACCCTACCCGCGCTTGCCAGAACCGTACGGGCTGCTGCCGCGGCGGGATGGCCCAGCGCAGCGTGGCTTCGCCCTCGGCTGCCAGACTGAACAGGTCCTCCACACGGCACGCGAGCGCCTGGGCCAAGGCGAGCGCCGTCGCCGTCGAGGGCACCAGCCGCCCGGCCTCGATCGCGCCCAGACCGGTGCGCGAAATGCCCACCCGGGTCGCCAGATCGGCCTGGGACCACTGCCGGGCCTCGCGAAACGCGCGAACATGATTCTGAAATGATGGCGTCATGATCCTGCCACCGTATCCCACAAAAGGCACGATTTGCAAGTATTTTATTAGTCCAAAGCAAAGCCACGTCTAGCCTATTGACATTTTTATGTCTTCTTATGACACTTTTCTGACCTTTTGCCCCCGCCATCCCCATCCTCCCTCGTACACCGCCGAGGTACCGCTCGTGCCCCGAATCCACGTCGTTGCCCGTCGGCATTTGGCCCACGGGGCAGCGTCTCGCAACACCTCCTGCCGGCGGTCGCGGCGCTGAACCCGGTGGGTAGCGCGGCGGGCCGCTGCTACCCACCAATTTGCTGCTTGGGAGTCCGGCATGCACTTGTACCGTTCGTTTCGTTGTTTCGTCTTGTTGGGTTACTGCACGGCGGCGGCCCCACTCTCTGCGACGACCATCTCGCTCACCCCCACTCACGACAACACCCTCATCCAGCGCCAGCTCATCACCGACCCACAACTGAGCAACGCCCTGGGCGATGTCATCTCGGGGCGCACCAACCAGGATGGCCAAGGGCCGGCCACGATCAGCATCCGCCGCGGGCTGATCTATTGGGACCTGTCGACCGCCAGCATTCCGGCCGGCGCGGTGATTACCGGAGTCGATCTACGCATGCGCGACGTGCAAGGGCTCAACGGTGACCGCGCAACGACCTTGCACCGGCTGACCAATAGCTGGGGCGAAGGCACTTCGTTCCAGGCCGGCGGACAAAGCGCTGCGGCCACGGACAACGACGCGACGTGGTTCTATCGCTTCTACAATACCGCCAATCCCGGCGCGAGCCCGGCTTGGAGCACGCCCGGGGGCGACTTCGTATCGACGCCGAGCGCGACGACGGTGATCAACGACGACCTGGGTCCCTTGCAGCCCGTGGCCTGGCTCGGCGCGCTGAATCCGCAAATGGTCGCCGACGTGCAAGACTGGCTCGATAACCCCGTCACCAACTTTGGCTGGTTGATCAAGGGCGTCGAGACGAGCGGCCAGACGGCCAAGCGTCTCAACGGCAATGGCTCCGACGTGCCGCCCTTGCTGGAAATCACCTACACGGTCGTGCCCGAGCCAACCGGCGTATGCCTCGCCCTGAGTGCGCTCCTGACCGGCTGCCTGGCAGTGGCCCGGCGGCGCGGCGCCGGTTCGAGGTGACGTGCGATGCGGCAGCGAGCCGGCACGAACAATCGGGATCACCTGACGACTCGGCCTTCCGCGTTCACGCTGGTCGAGTTGTTGATTGTGATCGGGATCGTGGCCGCGCTCGCTGCGATTGCGCTGCCTGCCGTTCAAGCAGCGCGCGAAGCCGGCCGGCGCACCCAGTGCCAGAACAATCTCCGCCAACTCGCCGTGGCGGCGATTCGACGGCACGACGCGCGGGGTTCCTTTCCGTCCGGTCTCGACCAGCGCTATTTCCTGCAGCCGCCCGTGCACCGCGGCGTGGGATTGTTCGTGGAATTGTTGCCGTATATCGAGCAATCCGCGCGCCAGCAGCAGTGGAACTACCAGGACCCGCTCAAGAACACCACCGGCGGCGATGCCGCGGCCACGGCCCAAATTCTGCCCTGGCTGTTATGTCCGTCGGATGTGTTGCCGCGAAATCCGGTGACGACCAATCAGGGCTGGCATTACGCCCTCACCAGCTATGGCGGCAGCGGCGGGCGACGCTCATATTTTCCCGAGTTTGCCACGGCCGACGGCATCTTTCACACCACCGGCGAAGCCGCAGAACCGAGCAAGAAGCAGCGCGGCATTCGCCTGGCCGACGTTGAGGACGGGGCTGCAAATACCTTGCTGTTCGGCGAGCGCAGCCACTTCGATCCGAACTACGAGTCATTCGGCGAGGCCGGCTGGATCGACCGGCTGTCGAGTTGGGGCTGGTGGGCCCCGTCCGGCGGCCGTAAATCGATCGGTCATATCACCCTGAGTAGCCATGCCCCGCTCAACTATCGATTGCCGTTCGGTTTCGGCAATCGGGCAACCGCGGTCCCGCCGGCAACCGATACGCAGAAACTCCAGTACTATGTCGACTTACGCTGCTGCGCCTTTGGCAGCGAACACCCGCGCGGCGCAAACTTTGCATACGCCGATGGCTCTGCGCGATTCCTGGCAGACGGCGTCGCGCTGCTGACGCTGCAGGCTCTTTCGACGCGTTGGGGAAAGGAAACATCCGATGCGTGGTAGCGTGATGGCTGGCGTGCTCGTGCTGGCGGCGGCGGGCCTGGCCGGCTGCGCGCGGCCGGTGCCGCTCGGCGAAGTCACCGGAACTCTGACGATCGCCGGCGAGCCGGCCGCAAGAATCCTGGTGCAGTTCCTGCCCGATGCCTCGGCCGGCACCGTCGGACCGCGCTCCAGCGGCATGACCGACGAACGGGGGCATTTCGCGCTCCGCTGCGACGACCGCCGGCCGGGCGCCGTCGTTGGCCGCCACCGGGTCGTCTGCGAGGACCTGCTGCTGTACAACCGCCCGCGCAACGAAGTTGCGCCCACGGAGATCAGCCCCTTTGTCAGCCGCGTTCCCGCGCGCTATGGCGACGCGCAGCAGACGCCTCTGCAGGTCGAAGTTGGGCCGGCACCTCAGAACTTTGCGCTCGAGGTGCTCGTTGACGAACCCCGCTAGCCGGCGCCGCGAGCGCTCACACGACCAGCGGCCGCAGCACATTCCGCGACAATTGCAGCGAGCGCTGGCGGTCTTCGAGCGCCGGGCGGAAGGCGTCGTCTTCGACCTCGACCGCAATCGCACCTCGGTACCCGACGTCGGACAGCGCCGAGACGAAGCGTGCCCAGTCGATGTCGCCCAACCCCGGAATCTTCGGCGTGCTCCAACCGAGTCCCAGGATCCCCGCGTCGTTCAGCTTATCGCGCTCGACGCGCATGTCCTTGGCGTGGACGTGTAAGATCCGCTGGCCGAATTCGTAAATCGGCCGAATGTAGTCCATCATCTGCCACACCAGGTGCGAAGGGTCGTAGTTCAGCCCGAAGTGGCCCGACGGGATCCGCTCGAACATCCGCCGCCAGATCGCCGGGCTGTAGGCCAGGTTCTTGCCGGCCGGCCACTCGTCGAAGGTAAACAGCATGGGGCAATTCTCGATGCCGATGCGGATGTCGTGATCCTCGGCGCACCGGATCAAATCGGGCCAGACCTCGCTGAAACGGGCGAAGTTCTCGTCACTGTTGCGGCGATGGTCGGCGCCGATGAACGTGTTGACGTGCTTGAGCCCCAGCAACTGCGCCGCGCGGATCACTCGCTTGAGGTGCGCCGCGGCGACCTGTCCTTCCTGCGGGTCAGCCGAGAGGATGTTCGGGTAATAGCCCAAGCCGGACATGGCGACGCCGTGACGCGCGCAGAGGGCGTTGATGTCGTCGGCGCGCGCGGGCGTGAAGTCGGTCACGTCGATATGCGTGACGCCGGCATACTTGCGCTCGGCCTTGCCGACCGGCCAGCACATGACTTCGACCGAATCGAACTGCTCGCGAGCCGCGAAAGCGAGCACTTCGTCGAGGCTCAGTTCGGGCAGGATCGCGGTGACGAATCCCAGTTGCATGCGGGCTCTCCCTGGGCGCGGGGCAATTCTGCCGTGCGCTCAAACATGATCGAGATAACAAAAGCGGTCCGCCGCGGCCAGCGTGGCGTCGTCAAACCAGCACTGCTGATCGAGCGGACGGACCATGGTGATTTCTTCGCGCCGCGGCGTCAGCTTGAAGAAGGCCTGCGCGGCCTTCGTGCCCGGCAGCCAGCCCCCGCACTGCGTGTAGCCGCGAAATTGCGCTTCGAGAATCAACAGCCGATACAGCGATTCTTCCGCGGTCTCGCGACCGATACTGGTGTCCGCCGTGGCGATCGCCCAATCGGCCAGATGCCATTGATTCTCTTGCCGGGCCAGCCGGGCGTAACCGACGCGGCCGACTGGTCCTTCGAGCCAGAAGAAGTCGTCGAGCGGCCGCATCTCGAGCGTGAACTCCCAGTACTGCGGCGACCGTGCAATTGCCCAGGGCAGCGAACCGTGATCGGCCGCATAGAACCGCGCCATCTGTTCGAGCTCTTCTTCGGGCGAAAACTCGACCAGCCGCCAGCCGCCGCGAATCTCGGTCGAATCGAAGCTCCGATGCAGCATGCAGGTACCCTGCCAGGCAGGGCAAAGCAAGTAGCCGCGGCGCGTGTAGTATTGGGGCGCGATATCGCAATAGAGCACGCTCAGCTTGGCACCCTGCTGCGTGGCCATGACGGCCACGCGATCGAGCAGCGCGGCTGCATGGCCCTGGCCCCGACAATCGGGCCGGGTGTGCACCGAGCCGATCGCAATGCCCGGAACGATCTGGCCATGCCAGTAGAACGAGCGATCGTAGGCGGCCAGCGCGACGACCACTTCGCCGGTGCGCAGTCCGACGTAGCGGCGTGCACTGCCGTACAACGGACTCTTCAACCGGCGCTCGACATATTCTTCGAGCGACAGGCCCCGGCCCCAAAATTCCCAAGCATTGCGCAGGGCCGCCACACGGTCGGCATCATCGGCAACGCGAATCTCCAGGCGCTCGTCCATGGTGGTCCTAGGTTTCTATCAATGGGCGTTGCCGGCCAGGTTCAACCCCGCCACGCCGGCGACAACGAGCACGATCGACACTAGCTTGAGCGGCGTCAGCGTCTCGCGGAACAACACCACGCCGATGGCAGCCACCAGCGCGGTCCCCACGCCCGCCCAGATAGCATACGCGATGCTCAGTTCGATCTTCCGCAGCGACAGCGACAAACATTGAAAGCTGAGCACGTAGCACAGCAAGGTCCCTGCCGATGGCCAGAACACGCGAAAGCCATTCGACAGCTTCATGCACGTCGTACCGGTCACTTCGAGCAAGATCGCCAAAGCCAGCCACAGCGCAGGTGTCATGGCCGTTGTTCCCCCCACAAAGTTTTTCTAGTGGTCCGCGCAAAACATAACACGGCACCGCAGCGCGGCTCAATCGGGGTGCTCGCCGGCGACTGCCTGTCGCGAGGGCGTCCGCTTGGACTAAACTGTCGCCATCCGTGGTAGCCGAAGGAGGTGGACTATTTCGTTGCCCGAGCTGTCGCTCGAGGAACTCGAGCGCTACGCCCGGCAAATCGGACCGGGCGTGTTGTCGACGACTGCGCAACGCCGGCTGAAGGGCTCGGCGGCGCTGGTCACGCGCGCCGGCGGCATGGGGGGCCCGGCCGCGCTGTGCCTGGCGATGGCCGGCATCGGCAAGTTGATCGTCGCGCACGGCGGCGATTTGATCCTGCCCGATCTGAACCGCCAGCTGCTCGGTTCCGAAGCCGCGCTCGGCCAGCCACGCTCGCAGGCATTCGCCGCCGCGCTGACCGGGATGAATCGGCACGTCGACGTCGAGTTCATCGATCACGAGCCGGATGACGACGAGGCCCAGGCCTTGGCCCGGCGGGTGGACGTCGTCGTGGCATGCCCACCGACGTTCGACGAGCGCCTGCGGCTGAATTCCGCGGCCGTCGCGGCAGGGGTCCCTCTGGTCGATGCGGCCCAATGGGGCATGACCGGCACGCTGGCCGTGGTACAGCCGGGACGCACGGCCTGCCTCCGCTGCATCTATCCCCGGCAACCCGAGTTCGAAGAACTGTTTCCGGTGGTCGGGGCGATCTCGGCAGCGATGGGCTCGCTGGCCGCGCTCGAAGTGATCAAGTACCTGACCGGCACGGGCCGCTCACTAGCCGGCCGGATGTTGTTGTACGACGGCTTCAACGGCCGCGCGACACACGTCCAATTGCGGCGCGATCCGGATTGCCCCGTCTGTCGTCAGGCCCGACCTCGAGAGGAGGCTACGCTTGCGGATTGATGTTCTCATCACCGGTCGCAGCTACCACCTGGCGAGCGCTGTACCCCCGGCACTCGAGTTGCCCGAGGGAAGTTCGCTGCGCGACGCCCTGGCGCGGCTCGACGCGCTGGTCCCGCGCGAGGCGCAGTTTTCGCCGAGTTGCCTGCTGGCGATCGGCGGACGCCATGTCGGCACCCTCGGCGCCTACGACGACGTCATCTTGCGGGATGGCGACGAGCTGGTGATTCTCGCGCCCGTGTCGGGCGGTTGATGGCGCCTTGGCCCGCCGCGCGGCGATGCGTACCGTGCGCTGGCCTTAGACCAAGGCCCGATCGATCGCCGGCTCTTGGTGTGCCACGCGGCCCCGTTCGAGAAAGAACGAGCGTTCGGCCCTCGCTGCGGCCTGGGCATCGTGCGTGACGAGCAGGACGGTGCCACCGCCGCGATGAAAGTCGGCCAGCTGATCGAGCACGGCGGCCGCGTTGGCTGCGTCGAGATTGCCGGTCGGTTCATCCGCCAGCAGCAACTTCGGCTCGTTGAGCAGGGCCCGCGCCATGGCGACGCGCTGGCGCTCGCCGATGCTCAACTCGGCCGGACGATGATGCTCGCGCTCGCCGAGGCCGAATCGCTGCAGGAGCTGCCGAGCACGGCCAGAACGATCGCCCCCGGCGGAGGCCATCAGCACGTTGTCGAGCACCGTCAGATAGGGGAGCAAGTGAAAGAGCTGGAACACAAAGCCGATGGTCGCGGCGCGCCAGGCAGCGCGCTGGCCGCTCGACATCGCGGCCAGGTCTTGGCCGGCCACGACCACGCGGCCGCTGGTCGGCGCGTTGAGCCCGGCCACGAGCGTCAGTAGGGTCGACTTGCCGCACCCGCTCGGTCCACGCACGGCGACATATTCGCCGGTGGCCACCGTCAGGCTGACGTCGTCGAGTGCCCGCACCGTGCCACGCCGCGAGCTGTATTCTTTGCTGACGCGTTCAAGCTCGATCAAGCGAACGACTCCTTGAATTCACGGCACCGAGGCAATCACCCGCGCGACCGCATCAGGATCAATCCCATCAGCGCGCTCACCACGACGACGGCCCCTCCTAGCACGGCCAACCGCATGCGGACCAGCGAGCGGTAGCTCGGCTGCAGGGGAGTGGTCGTGCTCGCCGGGGCAGGGGGCATTGGCTCCGGCGCCGCGGCCGGGGACGATTCGGTCGTGGCTGTCGACGCCGGTTGAGGCTCCGACGTAGCGGGCTCGCCGGCGCTATCCGCCGCATCGCTCGGCGCGGAAGCCGAAGCGGGCGGATCGGGCGCGTCGAGCTCGGCACCGCCGGTCGCGGCCACCACCGCCGCCAGGTCTTCTTCCGGAGTCGAAGCGGGGCCGAGCGCATCGTCGTCGGCGTGCTCGGCCGACAATTCGTCGGCAATCTGTTCCCAGTCGGCCGCAATCAGCAAGTCCATGCCCGGGTTTTGCTCCTTGATCTCGCACGAGCAGGCGCCGGTCATGTAGCCTATGCATTGGTCCATATTGTCGGCCGTAATGCCAGCACCGATGTAGGGCTCCATCGCGCGGCCACGTCCATAGACGCCAAACACCATCGGCGTGTCGTAATTGGCCAGGTCGGCCTCGAGCGTGAGGAGGTTCTTGATCAGCGTGGCCTCGGCCGGATCGTCGCGGCGGACGACGAGCAGCCCCACTTCGGGCGGCGGCTCCGTCGACTCGACTACTACGTTGGCCGCCAGGTTGGCTTGCTGCGGCACCAGGCCCGCCGCGGCCCGGGCCAGGGCGCCCTTGGCCAATTGCACGGCTTCCTCCGAGGCCTGAGCATCGGCCCCGGTCAACACGAGCAGCATTCCTGCCTTGCCCGACGCCAGCAGCTCGACGATCTCCGTGCGGGCCGGCGATTGCTGCCATCGGTCGATCACGGCCGGCTCAAACGGACCGCGCTCGACCAGATCGCCGCGCGGCGAGAGCAGCAGATACGCGGGCAGTCGATCGGACAGTTCCTGGGCCGGCGCCTGGAACTGCTCGGGCAATTCGAACCCCTCCTGGGTGCGCGGGCGATGTTCGACCTGCAGGTTCAGATGCCCGCCGTCGAGCGCCGTAAACGGCACGTCGCCCACCGGCGCCGCTTCGTCTTCGAGCACGACCAGCGTGTAGGGCTCGGCCGTCCAACGGTACATGGCATAACGCCAAACCGGCGTCTCGCAGGCACAAGCCAGCAGGGCGCCCAGGAAAAACCCCACGGTCGTGCCGGCGGTCAACAAGCTTCTTCGCGTGGTCATGGGTATCCCTCTTGCGCTGGGCCTGATGCGTTCAGGTTAACAAGCCGCCGATGGTGCTCAAGACGCGTACGCGCCCGTCGCCGATCTCGATCCGCTCATCGGCCAGTCGCTCGGCCTCCAGGCGATTGTGCGTCACGTGCAGCGCCGTCACGCCCGTTTCCTGCTGCACGCGCTTGAGCAGGTCGATCATCACCAGCCGCGAATCGTCGTCGAGCGCCGAGAGCGGCTCGTCGAGGCACAGAATCGGCGGCCGGAACGACAGCGCCCTTCCCAGGGCGACGCGCTGCTGCTCGCCCCCGGAAAGCCCCTGTGGGCGCCGGTCCAGCAAATGCTCGACGCCGACGAGCCGGGCCATTTCGGCCACGCGGGCGCGGCGGTCGTCGCGCGACCAGCGCCGCACCGTCAGGGCAAACTCGAGATGCTCGCGCACGGTCATCGTTTGAAACAGCGCACCGTCTTGCGGGACAAAGCCGATGCCGCGCTGCGCGGCCTTCAAATGCGTCACCTCGTGGCCACACAGCCGAATGCATCCGGCCGTCGTGGACTTGAGGCCGCAAATCGCTTCGAGCAGCGTCGTCTTGCCCGAGCCGGTGCGACCCATCAGCACGGCATAGCGGCCCGCGGGAACGTGCAAATGCACGTCCGCCAGACGGAAGGCGCCGGACTGTACGTTGAGACCGATGACTTCGATCATCGCAGGGCCCGCCGCAACAGGTCTCCGCGCCCCAGGAACCGCACGACCACGAGCACGACCAGCGCCATCAGCACCATGAGCAGCGAGACGGCCACGGCCGCCTCGATATCGCCGATGCTCAGCTCCAGGAACACCGTCGTCGGCAACACCTCGGTCTTCATCCGCGTTGCGCCCGAGAAGACCAGGATCGGTCCGAACTCGCCAATGGCCCGGGCCCAGGTGAGCGTGGCGGCGGCCAGTACGCCGCTGCGGGCCTCGGGCAGCACGACCATCCAGAATGCCTGGCTGCGCGTGCAGCCCAGAGTTTGCGCGACCTGTTCCTTGCGCGGTGTGATCTCGTCGAAGGCCGTGCGCAGGGTTCGGACGGCAAACGCGGCGGCCACCATGAATTGAGCCAACACGACGCTGGGAATCTCGAACGTGATTCCGACGGGCCGATCGATCAGTCCCCAGGCGGCCAGCGGCCGCGTCGCCTCGGTGAACAGCGCCTCGAGCCAGTGACCCGGCGGCGTGCGAAACAGAATCAGCAGGCTCAGCCCGATCACCAGCGGCGGCAGCACGATGGGAATATCGAGCAGTGCGTCGATGATCAGCTTGCCGGGAAAGCGATACCGCGACAGCAGATAGCCGATCGGCACGGCCACCCACAAGGACAAGACCGTGGTCACGCACGACGACACCAGGGAGAGCATCGTCGCATAGCGAATCTCCGGCGAGCGGAGGGCCGCGGCGATCGCCGCCGGCGACGTAAACAGCGCATCGGCCGCCAGCGTGGCGGCGATCAGCACGACGTAGAAACCGCCCAGCAACACCAGCGCCGCGAGAAACGGCACATCGGAACCCACACGGTGCACGGGCCCCGGCACCAGCGGCGCGAGGTTCGCCGCCTCGGTCGACGGTGCGGTGGCGCCCGGGGAAGGCGGCGTCGGCGTCGAAGTGGGCGGAGCGGTCATGGGGCCTGCAATGTTTGAGCGACTGGACCCAGCCACTCGAAGCCGTTTTCCAAGAATCGCCGCCGCGAGCTGGCCGACAGAATGGCCGCGATCAGGCGGCTGCCCAACTGCGGAAAATGGCTGTCTCGCGCCAACGCCACGGGTTGGGTTGCCGAGCGGTTTTCGGCGTCGATCTGGATGGCTTCGAGCTGCTGCTCCGACCGCTTCACGTTGGCCGCAAACACGATCGCGGCGTCGAGATGCCCGGTGCGCAACTGGGTGACAAGCAGGTCGGCGGTCGGCGTCTGGCTGCGCACCTGCGGATAGACCTGTTCCCAAAGCCCGACCGACTCGAGCAGCCGCTTGCTCAGAGCGCCCAGGGCGCTTTGCTCGGGATTGCACATGCCGAGCTTCAGTTCCTTGCGGGTCAGGTCCTGAACGCCCGCGATCTTGTCCGGGTTGCCCCGCGGCACGGCGATCACCATGTCGGTACGACTGACGTCATGGATCTGGCCGAAGCGGTCACCCACGGTGCGCATGAAGCTCGAATCGCACGCCAGGTAGGCGTCAGGGTGATCGCCGGCCTTCATCTGCGCGACGAGAATGCCGCAGCCGTTGTAGACCGTGTTGACGGTTACGCCCTCGCGGGCCGCAAACTCGGCGACGGTCTCCTCGACCGCGGGCCGCAGCACGCCACCGCTATACAGCGTCAACTCCGGCCGGACGTCCCAGGGGTCGCCCTCGACGGTTTGGTACTTGCACGCGCGGAAGTGCGTCAGACCGCGATCGCGCGCGGCCAAGTACCGTGCCAGCCGCAGGGCCGCCGTGGCGTCTTGCGAACAAGTCAGCACCCCCAGCGAGATCGGCTGCGGCGGATTCGCCGGCGATTCGATCTGGATGGTTTCAAACTCGGGATAGGCTGCGGCGTTTGCGTCCCACAGGATGGCCGCATCGATCACGCCCAGTTTCAAGTCGTTGGCCACGTCGGTCACCGTCGGCTTAAAAGCGACCACGCGCGGCTGCACCTGTTCCCAGATACCCGCCTGCTCGAGAATCCGGCGACTGGTCAGGCCAATGGCGGCCGCCTCGCTCGCGAGCCCCAATCGCAACGATTCATCGAGCAGCGATTCGCTCCACCGTACCGACTTGGGATTTCCCTTGGGCACAGCCAGCACGGCCTGCTGCATCGCCAGCGGCAGCATTTCGGCCACGAGTCCCCGCTCGCGTCCTTGCTGCAGGTAGATGTCGTCGGCCGCGATGTACAGGTCACCTTTGCGGGCCAGCTCGATCGAGGCCAAGAGCGAGTTCGACCCGCCGAACTGCACGTCGACCTGAGTGCCGACTTCCTGTTCGAAGGCCGCGATCGCCTGTTCGATCGGCGCACGCAGCCCCGCTGCGCAGAAGACCTGCAGCGTTTGCGCCGCGGTTGCGCCGGCCGGCGGCTGTTTCGAACCGACCACTGCATGCTGGCCAGCACGAAACATGGCCAGCAGACCGCCCATGAGCAACAACGAGCCCACCAGGATCGACTTGAAACCGAACCGCATTATCGCGCCTCCTCGCGTATCGCTTCGAACCCACACAACAGCGGCAACGTCGCCGGATCGGCCGCCGCAGCGCCGGCCGCGGTGAAGGCAACCACCAGGCGATCGGTCACCGAGACGCCCGTGAACTCGCGGACGATCGCGCGGTGTGTTCCGCCGGCCGCCGCTACGGGGTCGAACTCGTGCAGGACCTCTTGTTCTTGCAAGAGAACGTTAAAGATCCGTTTGCCGGGACCAATTTCTTCCGGCTCGCAGAAGTACAGTCGCACGGTGAACCTGGCCGGCTCGGCCGACGGCGGGTCGATCTGCGGATCGAGCACCAGCCGCGTGATGCCCACGCACCCCGACGACGCGACCCACGGCACGGTGCTCCCGCCCACGCGCGACGAGTGCTGACAGAAATAGCCGGGACCATCGAATTCGACCGTCGCCTGGGGATAGGAATTCAGCCAGAGCCGGCCGTCGGGCGCCCGGCGATTGCCCGGGGCGCCCAGGTTCAAGGCCAGATGCCGCAGGTTCTTACCGTCTTTTAAATCGAATGTCGTCCACTGCTCGATCTCGGGCATATGCACCAGCGCCAACGACGACTGATTCTGGTAGCTGCAAGTGCACGACCGGGTATAGTCGGGCGCATTCAGCACACCGTCCGCCACGACCAGGTTGTTGCTGCACCCCGAGCGAAAACCGCCGAAATTGCCGGTGCCGCCGTCGTTGAGCAGATCGAAATAGCCGGCCGCGCCGCTGCGGAAGGTCAACAGATTTGCGCTGGCCATCGGCGTATTGCAGCCGTAGGTCCGTGTCCAGGTCCAGGGGACCGGCAACCCGGTCACCGGGTCGACGCGCTCGACCGGCTCACCGGTGAGCAGATGGCACGCGGCACCTGTGTACAGCACGCGATCGCCCAGCAGCATCGCCGGACCGGGATAGTCGCGTTCCCACAGTTCTCGGCCGTCGACTGCGGCCAGGGCTCGCATCTTGTTTGGTTCGTCGCCGAGCGTGTCGCGCGCGGGGCGTCCGGCTTCGACGACGACGTCGTACTCGGCCGAATAGCTCAACCAGGTGCCAAAGATCTCCTGATCGTCGGTCCATAGCACCTGGCCACTCGCCAGGTCGAAGCAAACCAGTCGGCTGGCCAGCTCGGGAGTCTCACCGCGACGTTTGAGGCGTTCGATTTCTCCCTTGGACAGCAGGTCGACCGCGTACAGCCGCCCGCCGCCGGCGCAGATCGCGTTGTGCCGGAACGAATACTTGGCTTCGGCCTGCCAGAGCACTTCGCCCGTCGCGCGGTGCAGGACGACCAACCGTTTGCTGGCGGCCAGGTTTTCACCTTTACCGAGCTGCGGTTTGCCGTTGCGTTCATCGGTGACCACCGGGTTGGCGCCGCCGATCAGATAGTCGCCCGCGACGTTCAGGTAGCCCCATTGAGCATCCTGGCCCTCGCCGGGGAGTCGATATTCGGCCGTCTTCTGCCCCGTCGCCGGATCGAGCCGCAAACAGCCCGGCGGATAGACGACATACACGCCGTCCGTGGCCGAGACGTAGTTCGTATTGGTCGCGTTCGCCCCGGGCTGATGCGCCATGTTGTTGAAGTAATCGCCTACGCCCGGCAGCTCGGCTTGCCACAGCAATCGCCCGGTATAGACGTCGCTGGCACGGAGAAAATCGACCCCCTCCATGTACACCCGGCCCGCGACGACCTGCGGTTGTGGGCCGTGGCCATGCCGCGGCAGCACGCCGTCGCTCTTGGGACCGCCAAACCAGAGTAGCCCGAGCGGCGCCTTGACGCGTTCGTCGAGCGAGACGCGCGTGTTCGCCGCATCGGCGTGTTCGTGGGTCCATTGTCCGGCGCCCGGCAGTGGACCGTCGCGAAACACGACGACGGCCTGATCGCGCCGTTCGGTGCGAGCCCCGGCCAACTGCGCCGCCGCAACCGCCGCGACGAGTTGTTCGGCCTGGTCGGTCGATGCCGTCGGCAAGTAGAGGGCGCCGCCATAGGGGCGGACCGCATCGAACGCGCGGGATATCTTCGACGGATCGTCGATCAGCGCGTGAACCTGTCCCGCGCCAAACACCGTCAAGCTCGCCAGGTAGGGCGGCAGCGCGAAGCCACCCAGGTCTCCGACATGCAACGACGTTTGGGCACCATACCAACCTGCCACGGTCGTCGATCGGCGCAGCCGCTCGATGCGGCCCGCGTCGGGATCGATCCCGACGACGTACAAAGACCCGTCGCGCACTAATTCCAGGTAGCCGGATTCGTCATCGAGCCCCCATACGATCGCATATCCTGTCGGGCCGCCGGAGGCCTCGCGAACCTGGGCCATGCGCTGCCGCGCACCTTCATCCACCGCCGGCGGAGTTTCAGCAGCTGCCAGGCTGGTCGCTTCCGCCGGGGCGTCGGCCCCGTAGCACAGGATCGAGCCCGCGTCGGTGACCACGTACAGCCGGTCATCGGCCGCGAGCAGCTCAAGCGGTGCGCCCTCGACGGGTTGTTGCCACAACAGCGTCGGTGCCGGCGGAGCCGGGGCCTCGGCCGCGGGCTTTGTTTCGGTCTCCGACTTTACGTCGGCCTGCACCGGCTCGGCGGCAGGTGCCGCAGGTGCGTCGAGCGACGGCAACTCGGGCAGCTGGAGACAGACGAGCTGCTGCTCGGCACCGGCATAAAGCCGCGAACCGGCTTGGATCAGACAATTGCCCCCCGGCGCGTCAAACGACCATAGCTTCGGCAGATCCCATTTCGACACGGTCGATTTCTCGCCCTTGCGACCGGTCTTCTCCTCGGTGGTGATTTCGGCGCGCCGCAGATCGTAGGCCTCGTACCCGCGATGGTAGCGGTAGATCGCCTCGGGACCGGCAACGACGTTGCCCGCCATCAAGCCCAGCGACCCGCCGGTGGCCAGATCGAAGATCTCGCCGCCGTTGACATAGAACTTGTCGCCGGCGGCGACTTCCCAGCCGCCTTGCTTGCCGTTGATCGCCAGCTCGAAGAAGCCCAACCTGCCCGAGTGGCGATCGAAGCCGGCCGCTATCGAGCGACCGCCAGGCACCAGCAACCGATCGCCAGATACGGTCAGCACGCCCTGCGGCGCGATCGTGGCAAAGGCGTCGGTGTTGTGCGGCTGCTGCATGTAGGTCGAGCCGATCCCGTCGTTGGTCCAAATGACCTCGCCGGTTCGCGCATCCAGGCAATGAATGAAAATCCCCATGAAGGGCCAGATGCTTGCGGCAAAATACACGCGGCAGTCGTCGGTCACGACCGGTGCGCCGCGGGCGGGCCATGCTGAAACCAACCGGTCGTTGCCCAAGATGCGTCGGTCCGAGGGCCCACCCCGAAACTTCCACGCCAATTGGCCGCTGTCGGTCGCGAGACAATACAGGTGGCCATCGTCCGAAACGAAGTAAACGTGATCGCCCCAGACGGCCGGTGCGAAGCGAATCGGTCCTTCTGCGCGAAACTCCCAGAGCGGCTGGCCCGTGCGGCTATCGACGGCCATCAGGCGGTCGTCGTTCGGCGAGCCGACCAGCAGCCGCCCGCCGGCAACCACCGGCTGATAGCAGCGATCGAATCGCAGTTTTTCCTGCTCAGGCCAGGCGGGCCGCGTCGCCGGCAGCCGCCAGCTCCATTGCAAATGCAGCTCCGCAGGAAGCTCGGCGGCGCTCACGCCGCTGTGTGCCGAATCGTGGCGCCAGGCAGGCCAGTCGGCCGCGCGAGCGTCGAGCGCCAACATGCCGGCAATCAGCAAACATCCCAGGGCGGCGCGTAACTGGACGCCGCAGCGCAACCTATTATCCACCATGCCGTTTCCGCCCGAATGAGGCCCAAGAATGTCCTCTGGCCAGCGTAGCCGTCCGCGCATCGCGCGGCAACCGGCGGGCCATTCGATCGGCCCGCGACGCGCGCGGTCTGGCCACACCGGGAGCAACGATTCTCGCGATCAGACACCGGAACACGGCGCCTAGAATCAACGCGTAAACACGCTTCGATGGATTTGCTTGCAGCCAGCCCCGCCGCTCGCGATAATCCCAAACGAGGTAAGCGCTTACCCAAGATGGGATCGCACTAGGGCGCGTGTTTCGAGCCGAAGGAGACGATCGTCATGCGGCTGTGTAGCCCCGAATCCAGGAATGTTGGCGTTCTGTTCGCGTTGACGTGCGTCTGGAGCGCCTCTTGCTTCGCCCTTGCGGGCGACTCGGAAACGGCCCCCGCCACGCCCCCTGCGCCCTTGTCCCTCGAGATCGGCAACGGCCTGCCGGTCGAACAGCCCGTCTTGCTCCGCGGCGCTGACTCGCGCGTGCAATTGGTCGTCAGCGGCGACTGCGCCGACCAGCGCACCCGCGATTTCACCGGGCAGGTGCAATACGCCGTTGAACCCGCCGGCATCGTGCAAATCGACAGCACGGGCCTGGTGCTGCCCTTGGCCGACGGTGAGGCAGTGATCACGGCATCCGCCGCGGGGGGGCCGACTGCGTCGCGAGCCGTACGCGTCGAGCATTTTGCCGATCAATTGCCGATCAACTTCCCGAACCAGGTCGTGCCGGTCTTCACCAAGTTTGGCTGCAACAGCGGCGGTTGCCACGGCAAGGCCAGTGGCCAGAACGGTTTCAAGCTGTCCCTGCTGGGGTTCGAGCCGAGTGAGGATTTCGAATACCTGGTCAAAGAAGCCCGCGGCCGCCGATTGTTTCCCGCGGCTCCCGATCGCAGCCTGTTGCTGGTCAAGGCGATCAACGCCGTCCCACACGGGGGCGGCATGCGGCTGCCGGCCGACTCGCACGAATACCGCCTGCTGAAGCGGTGGATCGCGCAGGGCATGCCCTATGGCAGCGATAGCGACCCGAAGGTCGCCCGCATCGAGGTCTTCCCCGCCCGGCGTCAGATGGACCGCCAGGGGGGCCAGCAACTCTGCGTGATTGCGCATTACACCGACGGCTCGACCGAAGACGTTACGCGGATGGCCCAGTTCGATCCCAACGATCCGGAAATGGCCGACGTTTCGGCGACCGGGCTGGTTCACACGCACGACCTCAGCGGCGACGTCGCCGTGATGGCGCGCTATCAGGGGCAGGTCTCCGTGTTCCGCGCCACGGTGCCGCTGGGCATCGTCGTGGCCGAGACTCCGGTGGCGGCCAACTTCATCGACGAGTTGGTCTTCGCCAAGCTGCGCGAATTGGGAGTGCCCCCCTCGCCCTTGGCAGACGACGCGACGTTCCTGCGGCGCGTCACCATCGACTTGGCCGGCCGGCTGCCGACACCCGCCGAGACCCAGGCGTTTGCGACCGAGAGCGATCCCGAGAAACGCACGAAGTGGATCGAGCAGCTCTTGGCCAGCGGCGACTATGCCGACTATTTCGCGAACAAATGGGCCGCCGTGCTGCGCAACAAGCGCCGCGACGCCGCGGGCATGCACGGCACCTACGCGTTTCACGACTGGATTCGCGAAAGCCTGTATTTCAACAAGCCCTACGATCAAATCGTGCGCGAGGTGCTGACCGCTTCGGGGGAAATCGCCGCGAATCCGCCCGTGGCGTGGTACCGCGAAGTCAAGGACGCGAACCAACAGGTCGAGGATTGTGCGCAGTTGTTCCTCGGCTTGCGGATTCAATGTGCCCGCTGCCATCACCATCCGTTCGAGAAGTGGAGCCAGCGCGACTACTACGGCTTCCAGGCGTTTTTCAGCACGATTGCCCGTAAGCCCGGCGACTACCCCGGCGAAGAGCGCGTGTTTGCCCGCCGCGCGAAGGCCGTGGCAAAACATCCCAAGACCGGCGAGACGCTCGAACCGACCGGCCTGGGTGCGGCGCCGCTCGACGTGAGTCCCGACCGCGATCCACGGCAGGCGCTGGTCGACTGGATGGCCGATCCGGCGAATCCGTTTTTCGCCCCGGCCCTGGTCAATCGCTATTGGAAGCACTTCTTTGACCGCGGTCTGGTCGATCCCGAGGACGACATGCGGGTCACCAACCCGGCGTCGAACCCCGAACTGTTGAACGCGCTCGCCCGGCACTTCATCGACAGCAAGTTCGACCTCAAGGACCTGGTCCGCTTGATCTGTAACTCGCGGACCTATCAGCTCAGTTCCGAACCGAACGAGTACAACCTGAGCGACAAGCAGAATTTCTCGCGCTATTACCCCAAGCGTCTGACCGCCGAAGTCCTGCTCGACGCGATCAATCAGGCGACGCTCTCCTCAACGGAATTTGACGGGCAGCCGGCCGGCACCCGCGCCGTGCAGCTCCCCGACCAAGGATCGAACACCTACTTCCTGACCGTGTTTGGCCGGCCGCAGTCGGATACGGCCTGCGAATGCGAGCGTTCGCAGGAAGCCAATCTGGCGCAATGCCTGCACCTGCTCAACTCGCCGGAAATCCAGGGCAAGCTCACCAACGGGAAAGGACGTGCCGCGCAGTTGGCTGCCGACCAGGCGCGCCCCGCCGCGGAGAAGATTCGCGAGCTGTACCTCTGGGTCTACTCGCGCCCGCCGGCCGACGAAGAGCTGCAAGTCGCCTTGGCCCACCTCGAAAAGAACCAGGGCTCTCAGGCGGCCTATGAGGACGTTTTATGGGCCTTGATCAACACCAAGGAATTCCTGTTCAACCACTAAGGGCCACCCCGCCTGGTGGCCGGCGCGCAGAGTCCGTCCCTCCTAATTAGAGTGGTGAAGAGCGGGGGCAGCGCCGCTGACACCGACCCTCCCCGCCCGCCGCGGCACCCCATGCCGGGCGGCCTCGCCTCCGGTAGAACGCCCCCATGTCGTGCCGCATCTCCTGGCTTGCCGTCTCGTTGTGCGCCCTGTCGGTCGGTACGGCCGAAGGCCAGTTGCCAACGATCCGTTTGAGCAACGTTTTTCCCCCGGGCGGACGTCAAGGCACGCAGGTCGACTTTTCGATCGCCGGAGTTGATCTCGACGCCGTCGGCCGGCTGAGCTTTACGCACCCCGGCATCGCGGCGGTTGCCAAGACCAAGCCGGTCGAAGGCCAGCCCCAGCCGCAGCCCGTTCCGAATGAGTTCACCGTCACGATCGCCGCCGATGTGCCGCCGGGCGTTTACGAGGTGCGCGCAATCGGCCTCTACGGCAGCTCCAATCCGCGGCGATTCGTCGTGAGCGCCGCACCAGAAAGCGTGGAAGTCGAGCCGAACGATGCGCAGGCCCAGTCCACCACCACGGCACTTGAAACGGTCATCCACGGCCGATTCGCCGCGGCGCGTGACATCGATTGGTTGCAATTCCCGGCCACGGCCGGGCAGACGGTGATTGCCGAAGTCCTCGCCGAGCGCATCGACTCGCGGGCCGACGTGGCGCTGGAACTGTACAACGCGGCCGGCCAAATGTTGGGCAACAGTCGCGACCGCGTGGGCCTGGACTCCTTGGTGGCGGTCAAGATCCCCGCCGATGGCACCTATTTCTTGCGGCTTTACGACTTCGCCTATGGCGGCAGCCCCGACCATGTCTGGCGGCTCGTGCTCACGGCAGGTCCACACGTCGAGGCCGTGTTTCCCAATGTGGTCACCCAAAACACCACGGCGACCGTGCAATTGATCGGCCACAATCTGCCGGGTAGCCAGGTGATTGCCCAACTACCGCAGGGCGAGGCGCTCGAAGCGCTGGCCAGTTCGATCACGGCTCCGGCCGATCCGGTCGGGATCGCCGATCAAGCGCATTCGTTTGTGCGCGGAGCCGGGACGGCGCTGGACTGGCTGACGGCCTCGTTGCCCGTCGGCACCGCAAGCGTTTCGGCCACGGTGAACACGTCGCCCTGGCCCGTGTTGGTCGAGGCGGAGCCGAACAACGACCCCGCCGCACCGCAGACGCTGACGACGCCGGTCGAAGTCGCGGGCCAGTTTTCCCCGCGTGGCGACGTCGACTACTTCACGTTCGCCGCCCAAAAAGACGCCGTATTTTGGATCGAGACGATCGCCGAACGCGCCGGCTCGCCGGCCGATCCGTTTGTGATGCTGCAGCGTCTGGCGACGAACGACAAGCAAGAAACGACGGCCATCGACCTCCAGGAAATCGACGACACGCCCGTTCGCGCCGATTCGGTCCTGGCCGGGGCCGCCAGCCGCGACGGCGTGTTCCGGTTCGTGGCACCCGAGACGGCCACCTATCGCCTGCAGGTACGCGATCTGTACGGCGAGTCGCGTGGCGACCCGCGGCTGACCTACCGCCTGGTCGTGCGCCCCGAGACGCCTGACTTCCGCCTGGTCGCGCTACCGATGTTTCTGGTGCCACAGCCGTGGGGCGCGATCGTCCGCCGTGGCGGCCACACACCGCTGATGATCGAGGCCCTGCGCAAGGACGGCTTTGCCGGGCCAATTGAACTGAGCGTCGAGGGCCTGCCGCCGGGCATCACCTGTCCGCCGGCGATCATCGGCACCGGCCGCGACGGCGCGCCCTTGGTCTTTACCGCCACCGAGGACTGCGCCGATTTCGCCGGGCCGATCCGCATTGTCGGTCGAGCGAAAATTGGCGAAGCGGACGTGGTGCGCGAGTGTCGCGAAGCGACCACGCTCGTGGCCGGCGCGCCGGTGCCTGCCCAATGGACACGGCTGGCGCAGGATCACGCGGTAGCGGTCGGTCCGCTCGCGCCGCTGCGCGTCTCCACTTCGGCGACCAGCGCGCAACTCGTTCAGGGCCAGCGGTTCGAAGTGCCGATCGAAATCGCGCGCCGCGAGGGCTTTGCCGGAGCGGTTACGCTCGTCGCCTCGTTGCCGCCGAAACCGCTCGAAGGACAAATCGCAGTGGCCGACGCCCAAACGTCGGCAACATTTCCTGCGCAACTGCCCGCCGATTTTCCGCCGGGAACTTACAGCCTGTACATCGTCGGTACCGCCAAGGTCCCTTCGCCGCGCAAGGACGACAAGGGGAACGTAATTGCCGTCGATACGGTCGAAGTGACCACACCGATCGTGCTGCAGGTGGCGCCGGGGCCGCTGGTCTTGGCGCCCGAGGTGCCTGGCGGCGGGGCGGTCAAGCAAGGAGCCGCGATCGACGTGCCCGTCAAACTCACCCGCCGTAACGAATTCGCCGGCCCCGTGACGCTCGACCTGGTGCTGCCGGCCGGCGTCGCGGGCATTCAAGCGGCCGAAGTCGTCGTGCCGGCGGATCAAGCCGCGGGCACCTTGCACATCGCGGCCGCGGCCGACGCCACGGAAGGAACGCACGCTCACGTCGCCGTGCGTGCCCGCATGGAATTCGCCGGACGGATGGTCGAGGTCCACCAGCCGATTCCGCTGGTCGTGCAGAAATAACGCGAGGATGATTGATGAGTTGCCAGGTTCTCCCGCTGCCGCGCGGCGCGCTTGCCGCCCTGGTCCTTGTGGCTGGCGTCTGCACGAGCTGGTCGAGCCGTGCCGATGACCCGGCACCGATCGCCGTGGCTGAAATCAAACACCAGGACCCGGTCAATTTCGAGCAGGAGATCCTGCCGCTGCTGCGGGCGAACTGTCTGGCCTGTCATAACGCGGCCAGTGCCAAGGGCGAACTAGTCCTCGAGACCCCGGCGACGATCGCCAAAGGGGGTGCCAGCGGCGCGGCCGTCGAGCCCAACAAGGGCAGCGAAAGTCTGCTGCTGGCCGTGGCCAGCCATCAGTCCGAGCCGATCATGCCGCCAGCCGACAACCGCGTGGGGGCGAAGAATTTCACGCCGGAAGAACTCGGCCTGTTGAAGTTGTGGATCGACCAAGGCGCGACGGGCGAAGTCTCTGCCGCGTCGGGCGCGCCGCAATGGCAGCCGTTGCCGCCCGGCGTGCACCCGGTTCTGGCTGCGGCGATCTCCCCCGATGCGCAATACGTCGCCTGCGGACGCGCGAATCAGATCTTTGTCTACCACCTGCCCACCGAGCGGCTCGTCGCCCGGTTGACCGACCCGCACCTGCTCGCCGCCAAGGTTTACGACCAGGCCGGCGTCGCTCACCTCGACATCGTTCAATCGCTCTCTTTCAGCCCCGACGGCCTCATGCTCGCATCCGGAGGTTATCGCGAAGCGAAACTCTGGCAGCGTCCCGAGGCGGCACTGGCCGGCGAACTGGCCGCGGGGGCCGACGTTGCGGCGCTCGCCACGAGTCCCGACGGCCATTGGTTGGCCAGCGCGGGGCGCGATGGCCGCGTGCGGCTTTACAATACCGCGGACAATGCGCCCGGACCGGTGCTGATCGGTCATCGTCAGGCCGTGACAGCCGCGCGTTTTCTCGACGGCGAGACCCTCGCGACGGCCAGTCTCGACGGCACCATCGCACGCTGGCGCGTGGCCGACGGGGCGCTGCTTTTTCAACTCCCCCTTGGCGTGCCGGTCTACGATCTGGCGCAGCAGCCCGGAACGTCGACACTCGCGTTGGCCTGCGACGACGCCCTGATTCGTCTCGCCGACATCGCAGGACCCGAGCGTACGCTGCTAGCCGACGCCGAGGTCCTGCGGATTGCCGTGAGCCCGGATCGCCAACTGGTCGCCGCGGTTCGGCCGACGGGTCCCATCGACGTGATTCGGCTGGCAGACGGGCAACTGGTGCGCACGCTCGATGGCCATGCCGATGGCACGATGGCCGTCGCCTTCCTTCCCGACTCCCAGCGCGTCGTCTCGACCGGTGCGGACAAGACGCTCAAGGTGTGGGAAACGTCGCGCGGCGCCGTGACCGCTCAGGTCGCGTTGAACGAGTCGCCCACGGCGGCGCTCGCCTCGGCGGGCGACGGTTCTCGGATTGCCTGGGCCGATCTGGCAGGGCGCGTTTCGGTCTGGACCCTGGGCCAGGACCAGTCGCAAGTCGTGCACGAGGCGGCCGGCGATCCGGTCAGCGGGCTGGCAGCCAGCGCCGACGGTCAGACGTTGTACCTCGCTCGCCAGAGCGGCCAAGTCGCCGCGGTGGCGGCGGCCGAGACAGCGGTTCGCTGGAGCATCGCGTCGGGCGCCGCGGCAGCATCGCTGGCCCTGACCGCCGACGGTACGGGATTGATCGTCGGCGGCGGCGATGGCCTGGTGCGCTTGTTCAATTCGGCCGACGGACAGGCAATCGCCTTCCCTGCCACGCCAGCCGACGGGGCGATTGTCGATGTGGCCGCTTCGGCCGATGGCCGCCACTTACTCGTCGCGACCGCCCGGGGCGAAGTGCGCGCGCTGTTGCGCGCGACCGGGCAAATCGCGCAAGTGCTCTCCGGCCCCGGTGGACGCAGCGCGACCGGCGCTTTCGCCGGCGATCTGGCGATCCTCGCGGCGAACAAGCTCTTGACCGTGGCACCTTTGGGGGTTCGCCAGGTTTTAGCGGGCCACTCGCAAGCAGTGACCCACGTGGCCACGGCCGCCGGCGCGCCCCAGGTGCTCGCCTCGGCGGGCCGCGATGGCTCGGTTCGACTTTGGGACCTGGGCAAGGGTGAAGCGACGCGCCAACTCGACATGGGCGCGGCGGTCTCGGCGCTGGCCTTGCGGGCGGATGGACAGCGCGTCGCGGCGGCGGGCGAGAATCGCCTTTGCCGCTTGTGGAACGCGGCCGATGGCGCACAAGTCGCCGAGCTGGTGGGCGACTATCGCGCCACGCAGGCCGTTGCGAGAAAAGAGGCTTACGTCAACCTGGCCAAGAACAACGCCGAAACCGCAGCCAAGCTGTTGGCCGATGGTCGCAAAGCGATCGACGACACGGCCACCGAGTTGCAAACGGCCACGGCCGCCGTCGGCCCCGCGCAAACCGCCGCTGACGAAGCAGGCACCAAGTCGAAGGAAGCGCTCGCCGCCAAGGACGCCGCTACGAAGGTTGTGGCCGACGCCGAAGCCACGCTCAAGGCGGCCACCGACGCCAAGGCCCTGGCCGAAAAGCTTGCCAACGAGCAGACCGCGCTGGCGGCGGCCGTGACAGGCGCGGCCGACCAGGCGCAGGCAGCAGTCGCCGCCGCAACCACGGCCCAGACCGCTGCGCTGGCCGCGCTCGAACAACTCAAGACCGCGGTCGCCACGGCCACGGGCGACGAGGTGTTGAAGGCGAACCTGGCCGCCGCCGAGAAGATTGCCGCCGACCTCGCACAGGTGGCCAGCTCGCTGGGCACGGCACTCGATCAATCGAAGCAAACCGCGGCGACGCGCAAGACCATCGCCGATCAGGCCGTGGCCGAATTGCAGGCGGTCGACAAGCGCGTGGCCGATGCCACGGCTGCCGTCGCTGCCGAAAAAGAGAAACTCGCGGCCCTGGACAAGACGGCAACCGATCTGACGGCCGCGGCCAAGACGACGGCCGACGCCTTGGCGGCCGCCATGCGCAAGGCCACCGACGCGACGGCCAATCACGACCGGGCCAAGCTCGCGCTGCCGGGGCTGGAAACACGCAACGGCGACGCGACGACGCTCTATGAGCGCGTGCGGCACGAGCTCGAAGAACTGCAACAACTGGCTCGCTCGCGCGAGGGTGTCGTTCGCACGCTCGCATTTTCGCCCGACGGGCGCCTGCTGGCGGCGGCCGGCGACACGGGCATCATGCAATGCTTCTCCAGCGAGACGGGCACTGGCACAAACGCCTTCACCGGCCCTGCCGCGGCGGTCACCGCGCTGGCGCTGCTCGGCAACGACCAGGTGGCCACGGCCACCGCCGGCGGTGCCATCCGCCGCTACGGCCTCGATCCAGCCTGGACGTTGTTGCGCACGATCGGCCCACCGGCCGAGGCGCCGTTGGCGGTCGAGCATTCGCTGCTGGCCGATCGCGTTGCGGCGCTGGCCTTCAGCCCCGACGGCAAGCTGCTGGCCACCGGCGGCGGCGAACCTTCGCGCAGCGGCGAGCTGAAAATCTGGAGCGTTGCCGACGGCGCCCTGGTTCACGAACAGCCCGACGCTCACAGCGATACGATCTTCGGTCTCGACTTTTCCTGGGACGGCCGGTACCTCGCCTCGTGCGGGGCCGACAAGTTCGTCAAGGTCTGGGACCTCGCAACGCACCATTTGTCCCGGTCGCTCGAGGGTCACACGCATCACGTGATGGGAGTCGCCTGGCGCTGGGACGGGCAGGTGCTTGCCAGCGGCGGCGCGGATAATGCCGTGAAGGTCTGGGGCTTTGACACCGGCGAACAGATCCGCACGATCGGCGGCTTCGGCAAGCAAGTCACCGGGATCAGGTTCGTCGGCAGCACGCCGCAGATCGCCACCAGCGCCGCCGATAACAATGCCCGCCTCTCGAACACCGAAGACGGCAAGGGCATTCGCGGCTTCGGCGGGGCCAGCGATTACCTGTACTGCGTCGGCGTCTCGGCCGACGGCTCGATCATCGTCGCCGGCGGCGCCGATGGCGTGCTCCGCGTCTGGAACGCCGCCGACGGCAAGCAGATCGCCACCTTCGCGGCGCCGGAGCCGACGGCCGCGGCGCCACAGCAGGCTCAGCGCTAACGGGGACAGCTCGCCGCCGGTCGCGTCAGACCAGCTCCGCGATAACCTCGTGCCGTTCGAGCACGTAGCGCGGGCGCCCCTGGTGATCGGTGAACGTCTGATGCGTGTCGATGCCCAAATGGCGATACACCGTCGCCAGCACGTGCTCGGGGCGATACGGAGCCGAAGCGGGCATCTCGCCTTTGCGATTCGAGCTGCCGACGATTTGCCCGACTTTGAGGCCGCCGCCGGCCAGCAGCACGCTCATCACCGCGCCCCAGTGATCGCGCCCGGCCGTCTTGTTGAACCGCGGCGTGCGCCCGAACTCGCCCATCGCCACGACGAGCACGTCGCGATCGAGACTGCGCTCGTAGAGATCGTCGACGAGCGCGGCGACCGCGCGGTCGTATTCGGCGGCGCGCGGCCGGAGTCGCTTGGCCAGGTCGCGGTGATCGTCCCAGCCGCCGATCCGCACGGTGACAAACGCCACGCCCGCTTCGACCAGCCGCCGGGCCAGCAACAAGTTCTGCCCGGTTGCCGTTTGACCATAGCTTTCGCGCTTCTCGGGCGACTCTTTGGCCAGATCGAATGCGCGCCGCGCGGCCGGACCGGTGACCATCTCAAAGGCCTCGGCCGTGAACTGGTCCAACGAATCGCCGACACCGCGGCGATCGACCACGCGGCGGCCCTCGTCGAAGGCGGCCAGCAGTGCCCGCCGATCGGCGAGCCGGCTGGCGTCTACGCCCTTGGCCAGGGTCAAATTGTTGACCTTGAACTTGGGATGATTCGCGTCGAGCACCGTCTCGAAGGGGTTGAACCCCTTGCCCAGAAACGCCGCCTCGCCCGAGCGCATCATCCGCGGCAAGGCCACATATTGCGGCAGTCCGCAGTCGGCGTCCTGGCGAGACCACGCCGCGATCGAGCCGGCGCTGGGCATTTCGTTTTCTTTGGCCTGGCGATCGCGCAGGTAGTAACCGGTCTGCGTGAGATGCGCCGAGGTTTCATGGCTCGACGAATCGTGGGTGATCGACCGGACCACCGCCAGGCGGCTGGCTATCTTGGCCTGCGCGGCGAACATTTCGCTGAAATACTCGCCGGCCAGCACCGTCGGTACGACTCCGAGCGGCCCGCGATATTCGCGCGGCGCGTCGGGTTTCGGGTCGTACGTCTCGAAATGCGAGGGACCGCCGGCAAGCTCGAGAAAGATCACGCTAGTGCCACGGGGCGCCGTCGCTTCGTTACGCGCCGCCTGTGCGCGTGCCCGCAGCAAATCGGGCAGACTCAACGCCCCCAGGCCGAGAAATCCGGCGCGCAGTACGCTGCGCCGCGGGATGGCGTCGCAGCAACGGAACCGCTGACCCGTCAACTCCAGCATGGTGGCACCTCGCGATCGCTGAGCCCAAACATTCCGATCGAGTCCACGCCAGGGGAAAGTTTAGATAGCCCTGGGAAAGAGGGTCAAGCGCGACCGCCCAAGCGGGGACAATCCGCAAAGTCGCCTGCCGGTTGCTCGCCGAACGCCGACCGGCAAAAATTTGAACGTCGCCCCGCCCCCCCAAGAAGGCCCCCGCGAGGGGAGTCACACGATGGCACTGCTTGGCAAGCTGACCGAACGCACCACGGTCCTCGAAACGCCGCATGGCACCGCGATGGGCACCAGCTATCGCTGGCCGACGGGTCAATACTGCGCAATTCATACGGACCGCGGCTTCGTCGGTTGCGGCATCTACGACGTCCACACGGCCGGCGAGTTTGGCATCGTCGTCGCGATCGCCCGCGGCACGCCGCAAAAGCCGCTTTGCGAACCCGAAGACCTCTACGAAGCCAAGATCGTCGACGTCAGCGAGCCGGCGCGCCAACTCGGAATCGTGCCCGGCATGACGGGCCTCGAAGCGCTGGGCCGGCTCTTGCAGGCATCGACGTAACGCTACGTACCGGCCTGGTCCTGACGCAGCAGCGCGAGCCGCACCAGGTTGAGCGCCTGCTTGGCGCTGCGGACTTTCAGGATCGACGGGTGTCCGGCAAAAGGCACGCTGCGCACCAGGGTCGCGACGGGCGAGCTGAGGGCGTAATATACGCGTTTCGGCTCGGCAGCTTTCGGATCGAACTCGGGAAAGTCGCTGATCGCCAGCGCGTAGTCGGCGTGGAAATTCGCGCGGCACGCGGCGGCCATCGCCTCGGCCACGGGGCCGCTGGCCGGTCCATGTTGCGCGAGCAGAAGATCGGCATTGGCCATCAGCCCGCGCAGGGCCGCCGCATTGCGGATGACGCTGCCCCCAACGAATAACGGGGTCGCCTCGGGCAAGTCGCTCAACCAGTGGGCGACCAGTCCGCCGGTGCCCCACTCGGCGACGGCGAGCGTCTTCCCCTCGTCGGCCAGCAAGCGCGCCACGGCATGTTCGAGTTCGTCGTCTTCCTCGCCAAATACCACCTCGCCCAGGCAGTCGTAGATCGTCCGCACGGTATCCTCCATCGACGCGAGGCACGCCTCGGACGAAGATCCCGCGGCGGTGATGCGCAAGGTGATCGTGGCGCCACTCACGGTGATGCCGACGCTCGGTTCCCGGCCGCGGCGGATCAAGTCGGGCAGCTTGGCCTCGACGTGGCTTTCGCCCAGCCCGAAGCACTTGATCCGGCGATGCCGGATGACCCGACCACCGCTCGTGGCCGCGATGGCCGGCGCGACATACGCCTGCCAGATTTCGCGCATTTCCGCCGGCACGCCCGGCAGGGCAAAAATGCGGCACGGCGTGCGCCCCGGACGGGGGATTTCCACGTCGATGCCCGGCGCGGTGCCCGCCGGATTGAAAATCGGGCGGGTGCCCGCTGGAAACATGGCCTGCACGACATTCCGTTCGGGCATGTCGCGCATGAATCGCGCGAACAGATCTCGGATGTGGTCGAGGCTCGCCTGGTCCAACACGAGCTCCACGCCCAGGACCCCCGTCAAGGCCTGCCGAGTCAGGTCGTCCTCGGTCGGCCCCAAACCGCCGGTGCTGACGACCACGTCGGCACGGTCGGCCGCCTCGCGGAATACCCGGATATTGGCCTCCAGGTCATCGGCCACGGTGCTGTGGAACAGGACCCGTGCGCCCAGCTCGCACAGCCGCTCGCTGAGCCATTGACTGTTGGTGTCGAGACGCTGCCCCGTGGTGAGTTCGTCGCCAATCGAGATGACTTCGGCCAGCATAGACGCTCGGTTCAAGCAGTTGGTCAGGAAAGTGTTGACGGAAGCGTGGGCTCGTTCGGCGTTGCGCCGACGGATTGCTCATGGGTCCGTCGAGCGGTTGCCGAAGTCCTCTATAATGTAGTGCCTCGCCGGCCGGCGGTGCGCGACGCTTCGAAGAACGCTCGAATGCCATGGCCGAATCCCTTGAATTGCCGATTGCCGGCATGACCTGCCAGCGCTGCGTGGCCTCGGTCACCCAGGCGCTGAAAGCGGTGCCAGGGGTGGAAGTGGTCGACGTCGTACTCGAGCCGGGGCGGGCGACGGTGGTATTCGACCCGAGCCAGGTCGATCGCGCAAAACTTGCCGCCGCCGTGCAAGCCGCCGGCTATCAGGTCGCCGCAGGCCCCGCGCCCGGGGTGTCCAAGGCACCGGGCCCGCCGCTGGTACAGTTGCAGCGAGGGCCAAGGCCCGCTGACGGGCCGCCGCCGCCCGAGCCATCTCCCAAGCCCGCTTCGCAGAGCGAAGCAACGCTGGTCTTCGACGTCGCAGGGATGCACTGCGCAAGCTGTGTTGCCCGCATCGAGCAATCGCTGACGCAGGTGCCGGGGGTCGTTCGCGCCAGGGCCAACCTGGCGCTCAATCAGGCGTCGGCCGACGTGGTGCCCGAGCAGGTCACTCCCGAGGCGCTCGCCGCGGCCATCGAGCGGAGCGGCTACCGGGCCCGTCTGGTCGAGGCCGACGTTGACCTGGGCGCGCAGCTTACGGCGCAGCGCGAAGCAGAGCTGCATTACTGGCGGCGTCAATTGATCCTGGGCGGCATCCTCCTGGCCTTGCTGTTCCTGGCACATCACCGCGCCGGCGGCCACGCGAACGACTTTGCGCTGCTGCTCCTGGCCACTCCGCTGCAGGTCATCCTCGGTTGGCCGTTCTATCGCGGGGCCTGGCAGCGCCTGCGTCACGGATCGACGAACATGGATACCCTCGTCGCATTGGGCACGACCGTCGCCTATCTGGGCGGCGTCGAAGCCTGGTTCAATCACCGCGCAGCGATGTACTTCATGGATGCCGGGATGATCCTGGTGTTCATCTCGTTGGGGCGCTATTTCGAAGTCCAGGCCAAGGGGCGCGCCTCGCAGGCCATCCAGCGGCTGCTCGATCTGACGCCGCCCGTGGCGCTGGTCATCGAAGACCGGCACCAGGTTGCCCGACCACTCGCCCAGGTGCGCGTCGGGGCCACGATCTTGATCCAACCAGGCGCCAAGGTGCCGCTCGATTGCACGGTCGAACGCGGACACTCGGCGGTCGACCAGTCGTGGTTGACCGGCGAGTCGCTGCCGGTGGACAAGCACGCGGGCGACGAGCTACTGGCCGGCACGATCAACGGCGAAGGTTCGTTGACGGCACGCGTCACGCGCCCGGTCGGCCAGTCGGCCTTGGCCCAGGTGATCGCGCTGGTGCGCCGGGCGCAGGAATCGCGCGCCGACGTCGAGCGCCTGGCCGACCGCGTGGTGCGCTACTTCGTTCCGGCGGTGCTCCTCTTCGCGCTGCTCACCTTGCTGGGCTGGGGAATTGTCGGGCGGGATTGGGCCATCGCGATGTCGACGACCGTGGCCGTGTTGGTCGTGGCGTGCCCCTGCGCCATGGGATTAGCCACGCCCACGGCCATCCTCGTGGCCAGCGGCCGCGGAGCCGAACTGGGAATCCTGGTCAAGAACGCTCACGCCTTGGAATTGGCCGCGCACGCTACCACGGTCGTGCTCGACAAGACAGGCACCATCACCAGCGGAAAGCCGAGCGTGGTTGCGCTGCATCCGGCCGCGGCAGCAAGCGACCAGGAGTTGTTGGCCGTCGCCGCCGCCGCCGAGCAACTCAGCAGCCATCCACTGGCAGCCAGCGTCGTGCGAGCCGCTCACGAGCGCGGTCTACAACTCACCCGGGCGCATGATCTTTCACTCGTGCCGGGGCAGGGGATTCGCGCGCGGATTCAAGACGGGGAAGTCCTCATCGGCACGCAACCGCTGTTGGCGGCCTCGGGCATCGACATTGTCGCGTCCGTCACCGAACTGGCGGCGGCACGGGCCCGGGGCGAGACGTTGCTGTTTGTCGCGCAACAAGGACGTTACCTGGGCTGGCTGGCGTTGGCCGACACCGTGGCCGAACAGAGCGCGGCGGTGATCGCCCGGCTCAAGGACCTGGGACTGCGGCCGCAGCTCTTGACCGGCGATCATCGCGAAGCGGCGGCCGCGGTGGCCCAAAGCGTCGGCATCGAGGACGTTTCTGCCGAGGTGCTGCCGGCTGGCAAGGCCGAAGCGGTCGGAAAATTGCGAGCCACGGGCCAAGGCGTGGTGATGGTCGGCGACGGCATCAACGATGCACCGGCGCTCGCTGCGGCCGACGTCGGGGTCGCGATTGGTGCCGGGGCCGACGTCGCGATTGAGGCCGCCGACGTCGTGCTCACCGGTCACGATTTAAGAAATCTGCCCCGTTTGATCGTCCTGGCCCGCGGGACGATGCGCGTGATCAAGCAGAACCTCGGCTGGGCCTTCGGCTACAACATCTTGCTGTTGCCGCTGGCCGCGGGAATGCTCAGTTGGCTGCCCGGTTTGGACTATCGTCTACCACCGGTCGTCGCCGCCGCCGCGATGGCCGCCAGCAGCGTATCAGTTGTCGCCAATAGCCTGCGCTTGCGCTCGTGGCGATTGGACTGAAACGTCTGGAAGCTTGTTCGCCCAACAATTCCCGTTTACCCCGCCGAGCCTGGACAGCGCGACGGCGACGACTTCGGCTATGGCCCCGCCTGCTTCATTTCCCGCTAATCGCCCGGGCCGAACCTGCCACCGATCAAGCGCAGCTCCCCACAGTTGTCTGCGCCGATTGTCGGCCTCGACGGCGATCGCGAGCTTCGTAGTCACCGTAGGAGGAGTCGCTCGACTCTCGGCGGAGCAAGAGACGGTCTCAACATCCGTTCCGAAGTGCGCAACGTGCCTACAGCGTCAGGGATTCTCGCCATCGGAATGGCAGCCACTCAATGTGGTTTACCGCAAATTTCTGCGGGTAACCGCAGACCACCTGGCTTACCTGTTTCCCAAGGGCGAGTTCGGGGGTTCGCTCGCCAGGGAGCGAAATGCCCTCGACTCACAGACGTCAACTCGTTCGCAATGAACGACTTGCGGAACTAAATTAGGGTTTATGGCACCATCAGATTCACTGCCCGCCGCACTCGTGACGGGTGGCTCCCGGGGAATCGGTCGCGGAATCGCCCTCGCGCTGGGCAAAGCGGGGCACGCGATCGTCGTCGGCTATGCCCGGCGGGCCGACGCCGCAGCCGAGGTGGTCGGACAGATCGAGCAGGCCGGAGGCAGGGCCGTCGCCGTGCAGGGGGACGTGTGCCTGGAGGGCGATCGGGCACGGTGGATCGACGCCGCTTTGTCCCACTTCGGGCGGCTCGATTTGCTCATCAACAACGCTGGGATCACCTCTCCCGGCCGCCGCGACCTGCTCGAAGCTACCGAGGCGAGTTTCGACCTCGTTTGGACAACGAATCTCAAGGGCCCTTTCTTCCTCGCGCAGATTGCCGCCAAGGCGATGATCGGCCTGATCCGGGCTGGCGCCATCGCGCGCGGGACGATCGTCAACATGTCGTCCATTTCGGCCTACACGGTCAGCACCGACCGGGCCGATTACTGCCTGGCAAAGGCCGCGCTCGGCATGATGACGCAATTGTTCGCGGCGCGGCTGGCGGAAGAAGCTATTTCCGTGTTTGAGCTTCGCCCGGGCGTGATTGCCACCGATATGACCGCGCCGGTCGCGGCGAAGTACGATCGGCTGATTGCCGAGGGCCTGACGCCGATTCGCCGCTGGGGCCAGGTGAGCGACATCGCCGCCGCGGTCCTGGCCATTTCGCAAGGGGCGTTTCCGTTCTCGACGGGCCAGGTGTTCGATATCGACGGCGGCTATCATATTCGCCGTTTGCATTGAACGCCGCAGCCGTGGAGAAGCCCTCGTGACCCAGGCGCTCGCTTGGATGTCGGCCGTCGAGTTGGCCGAACAGATTCGCCGCAAGGCCATCTCGCCGGTCGAGGTGATCGACGCCGTGCTGGCCCAGGCGGATCGCTTGAATCCGCAACTCAACGCGCTCGTCACTCGCATCGACGATGCGGCTCGCGCAGCGGCTCAAGCCGCCGAGACCGCCGTGCTGCGCGGAGCCGAGCTCGGCCCGCTGCACGGGGTCCCGTTTTCGGCCAAAGACCTGCACTTCACGGCCGGCGTGCGGACCACTTTGGGCTCGGAACTGTATCGCGACTTTGTCCCCACTTTCGATCACCCCATGGTCGCCCGGCTGCGAGCCGCCGGGGCAATCCTCATTGGCAAGACCAACACTTCGGAGTTTGGGCTCTTGCCGTTGGCGCAAAGCCGTCTCTGGGGCGAATGCCACAACCCCTGGAATACCGCGCTCAACACCGGCGGTTCGAGCGGCGGCGCGGCGGCATGCGTAGCCTGTGGCATGGGCCCCCTGGCCACGGCCAGCGACGGCGGCGGGTCGATCCGCATCCCGGCCGCATTCTGCGGCGTGTTCGGCATCAAGCCGCAGCACGGGCGAATCCCGCACGTCCACCAGCCTCCGGGCTGGGAAAACCTCTCGCATCAAGGGCCTTTGACCCGCACCGTGCGCGACGCGGCGCGCGTGCTCGACGTTTGTGCCGGAACCGACTTGCGAGATCGCTGGTCGCTGGCCCGGCCCGAGGCGAGCTTCGAAGCGGCTTGCCGCGGTGACGTGCGAGGACTGCGCCTGGCGTGGTCGCCCGACTTCGGAGGGCTGCCCTGCGAAGCCAACGTGCTGGCCAGTTGCGCGCAAGCGGCCCGGCGCTTCGAGGATTTGGGCTGCCACGTCGACCTAGTTCGTCTGGAACTGCCGGATCTGAGCGCCGCGCAGCAAGTGATCGTGCAGTGCGAAACGGCCGCGGCCATTCACGACCGCCGCGCCGAGTGGCTCGATTGCATCACCCCATCGATGGCGCGCATGCTCGATAAGGCCGATGCGCTCTCCTACCGCGACCTGTTGCAGGCCCATTGGCAGCGCGAACGGTATTGCGAGGCCATCGCCCCGGTGTTTGCCACCTACGACGCCTTGCTCACGCCGACCGTGGGCATCACAGCCCCCGAGAACGGCTCGCTCGGTCCGCGCGTCGTCGGCGGGCAGAAGATCCGCGCCCTGGCGTGGCTGGCGTATTGCGTGCCCGCCAACATGACGTGGCAACCGGCGCTGAGCCTGCCCGCGCCGCGCACTCCGGAGGGGCTGCCCGTGGGGCTGCAAGTGATCGGACGACCGCACGACGAAGCGACTATCCTGCGGCTGGCTGCCAACTACGAGGCGGCCTGGCCCTGGTTCGAGTGCCCGCCGGTGGCGGCGCCGGCCGCTCCCAAATGAGGCGGCTCGAGGTTTACCGCGCGCGGGCGCGGCGCAGCCGGCCGCGGCAGGGGCTCGAGCGGCAGCGAGGCTTCGATGCGGCGCAGATTCTCGGCGATCGATGCCGCGCCGCGACCCATCCCACCCAAGGGCGGCAAAGCAGCAGGAACGGGTTCGAGAGGTTCGTTGGACATTACGGGCCATCCAAAACGCGCGCCGTTTTGCAAGGTGGGGCGCGGCTGCATTCAGAATCGGCCACCGGGCGACCGAGCGTGCAAAGAGGCGCAAAGAATTCCGCTGGCAACGGTCGTGACGGCTGGTCGCCGCCGGTGCGGGCGTTCGCCTGGACTGCGACCGGGCGCTTAGCGGCCTTGGAATTCCGGGGGACGCTTCTGCAGAAAGGCCATCACACCCTCTTGCAGATCGTGCGACTTGAACAGTTCGGCCTGGATCTCGGCCTCGCGGAGCAGCGCCTGCTCGAGCGGCATGCCTTCGAACGCAGCACGCATGGCCTGCTTGGTGCGGGCAATCGACAGCGGCGCCTTGCCGGCCAGATGTTCGGCATACTTTTGCACATGGTCGACGAAGCCCTCGACCGGAAAGACCTGGTTGACCAGGCCCCAGGCATGGGCATCCTGCGCGGGCACGCGCTCGCCGGTGAAGGCCATCTCCAAAGCCCGGCCAAGCCCGACCAGCCGCGGCAGCGAATAGGTGCCGCCGCCGTCGGGAATCAGGGCGATGTTGACAAAGATCTCGGCGAAGAACCCCCGTTCGCTGGCCAGGCGAATATCGGCCGCCAGCGCCGTGTCGGCGCCGATGCCGGCGGCCGCGCCATCGACCGCCGCGATGACCGGCAGCGGCGACCGCGTCATGGCCAGGATCATGGGATGGTAATGATTGAGCAACACTTCGCGGACGCCCGTCAATTCGCCTTGGCCCAACATGGGCGCCAAGGCCTTCAAATCGGCGCCTGAGCAAAACGAACCGCCGTTGCCCGTCAGCACAATGGCTCGCGCTCCCTGGTCGGGCGCTGCGAGCACCTCGTCGCGCACCAGGTCGGCCGAGTCGGGGCCAATCGCATTTTTCACGTGCGGCCGGTTGAAGGCGATCCATTTCACGCGGTCGCGCAGCTCAGCCGTGACGATCGGTGCTTCGGTCGTAACTTGGGCCATGACGAAACTCCTGCGACGGACTTACGACGTTGGTTGAGAGAACGACTGAACAGACGATCCGAATTCCGGCTGTGCCGCAGCGTTGAACTACTGGCTCAGGCCCGGGAGACTCAGCGACTTGAGCTGATCCAGCAGGATGGGGGCAATCATCGGCGTCAACAGGGCGGTAAGGCGGACCATGCCCTCGTGCGCCTCGCCATGCAGGTGCAGGACGTCGCCCTGGGATTCGAGCGTGGCGATCATGCGGGCGTCGCCTTGGCGCAGGTTCATCTGCATCAGGCTGACCGCGATCTTGGCTTCTTGCGGCAGCGCCGCCTGCAACACCGGCAACATGGCCCGAATGTCGACGAGTAACTGAGCGGGCGGGGCGGTCGCCTCGCCGGTATCGATCGCCGTCTTGAGTCTTGCCAGCGCCTCCGGACCAACGGCCGCGAACATGCGGCCATCCTTGGTCACCGCCAGAAACATCTTCGGAGCCGGCCCGACCGCGCCTTCGAGCAGTTGTCCCTGTTGGCCCGTGGCAGGGGCAAACTCAAACGCATGGATCGCGGTCTCGCCGTGCATCTCGACCTCGGCTTGCGCCAGCTTGATGCCCGGGTCGCCGGTGCCGAGCTCCGCGACGCGGCGAATCAGCGCATCGGCCTCGGTCCCTTCGCCGACGTAGGCCCCGGCGACGAGCGTCATGCTTTTGTCCGCGCCGGTCAGTTTGATTCCCATGTCGAGCGTGCCGGTCTGCGTGGCCGCATGGAACACGCCCATCATCTGCTCGGTCAATTCTTTGAAGATCTTGCGCTCTTCGTCGTCCTTGACATCGGTCGAGGCGTCGATCGCGGCCAAGACTTCTGTCTTGTAGGTTTCGAGCATCTGATCGCACTGCGAGCGCACGGCGTCGACCAGCGGCATTGACAGCCGGGCGATGATCCGCGCATTGTCCTTGCTCGCACCCTTTTCGTCCAACTCGTGAACCAGGGCGCCCAGCCGCGTCTTCGTGTTCGACAGGCTGGCCACAAACGACTCTGCATCCGAACCCGCGATCGGCTTCAAATCGGTGTCGAACACGAATTGCTTCTGTTCGGTGTCGATCGACACTCCGACCGTGACCTGTTGCATCTGCTGGAAGACGAATTCCAGGACGGCGCGGGTCTCGGGCGGCACCTGTCCCAGCGGGCCCGCTTCTCCCTGATTGAGCAGGTCGAGCGCCAAGTCGCGCAACACCTCGGGAATGTTCTGTACGTCGATGCGTAGCGTGGCATCGTGCTTCGAGGGCAGGTCACCCAGCACGGTCATCGGATCGGGCAGGCTTTCGAATTGGTCCTCGGTCTGGACGAAGAAGGCCCAACCGTCGACCAGCTTCGCGTACATTGGCAACTGCAAGGCGACTTCGTAGAGGCCGCCGTCGAGTTCCTTGACGATGTCGCCGTGGTGCAACTTGACGGTCTCGATGAACTGGGCCATGTCGGTCACCGGCAAGAACGCCAGCGGCACGATCGTCAGACCGTCGGTCATCACGGCCGCGCCCCAGGGGCGAGCGCCATCTATGCCCGGGAAGTTTTCGAGATCCAGATCCTTCGCGTTGAGCAATTGACCGAGGAATTTGCCCATGTACTGCTTCATGAAGCGGTTGCGGTGCGAATTCTTCTGGTCGTCGCCAATGCCGGTCGATTCGCCCACGAAGCGCAAGTCGTTGACCAGGTTCTGGTGACCACGCAGGCAGGCTACGGCGATCGGCTGCAGGTCGGTCGCATCGGCGGCCGGCGCTTGCGCGGGTGCCGAATTCTCCTCCGGCTTCGCCTCGTCGCCCGATTCCGTCGCGGCGGGCTCGGTGCCGGCACTATCGGCGGCAGGTGTTTCGGCTGCCGGGGCATCTGTGGCCGGCTCCTGCGCCTGGACAGGCATCGCCCAGGCAAGGACTCCGAGAATCAGGCAGCTCGAGACCAATAGCGAAACGCGTTTCACGGCAAACATCTCCCTGGCGAAGGGCGGCAAATCGTTCGATTTTGACCGGCCCGGAGGCCCAAATTCCCCCGGGCCGCGTCATGAGCGTAACAGGCAGAGTCGGCCAAAGCCAGGGCCGGAAGGCGACTCGAGAGGCTAGCGCGCGACCGATCCAGACACCTCGGATCAGGCGCTCGGCGAGACCTGCGAAAGTGCGGCCGATTCGGCCGCGAAGTGGCAGCTCGCAAGATGCCGCGCCCCAGGCGCGATCGGCAGCAACTCGGGCACGTGCCGCTGACAGATCTCGGGCCGCCCCTTGAGTTGAAACAGCGGGCAACGGGGATGAAATGCACAGCCGCTCGGAATGTGGATGGGCGAGGGAATATCGTCGTCCATCGCCACCACGCGCGGACGCCGGCGCGTCGGATCGGGCACCGGAATCGCCGCCAGCAAGACCTGCGTGTAGGGATGACGCGGCTGGTCGTAGAGCTCGGCCGTGGCCGCATGTTCGACAACCCGGCCCAGGTACATCACGGCGACCTCATGGCTGATATGCCGGACGACGCCCAGATCGTGGCTGATCATCAAGTAGCTCAGCCGGAACTCGCGCTGCAAGTCGATCAGCAAGTTGATCACCTGGGCTCGAATCGAGACATCGAGCGCGCTGGTCGGCTCGTCGCAGACAATGAACGACGGGCGCAAGGCGAGCGCCCTGGCCACGCCGATTCGCTGCCGCTGCCCCCCGGAGAACTCGTGCGGATAACGGTTGCCGGCGCTCGCCGGCAGCCCCACCTGTTGCAGCAACTCGCTCACTCGGTCACGGAGCGCCTGGCCCCGGGCGAGACCGTGAATCCAAAGCGGCTCACCCACGATCGAACTGACGTTCATCCGTGGATTGAGTGAGCCGTACGGATCCTGAAAGATGATCTGCATCTGGCGGCGCAGCTGCCGCAACTGGGCCGGCGGGAGGGCAAAGACGTCCTGCCCTGCAAAGTGGACCGAACCGCCCGTGGGCTTGATCAGCCGAAGAATCGTTCGGCCGACGGTCGTTTTACCGCAACCGCTTTCTCCGACGAGCCCCAAGGTCCGTCCCGCGCCGAGTTCGAAGCTGACTCCATCCACGGCGCGGACCCATTCGCGCACACCACGAAACAGCCCACCGCGAACGGGAAAGTGTTTGACGAGCCCTTCGACCTTCAACAGCGGTTTCGGCTGCGCGACCGTCGAGTCGTGCGTTGATGTGGTAGCAGCGATACTCAAGTGCGCGTCCTGTAGCGTAGGGTCACTGCATCGCGGCGGGAGCCGCTGTGCTGGTGGCGTTCGCGGTTCGCGTCGCCGTGCGGCGCCCGGCGTACAGGTCGCTGGCGAACCAGCACGCCGACCGGTGGCCGGGGCCCACTTCCGCGAGCGGGGGCTCCTGTTCGCATTTCGCTTCGGCCAGCGGACAGCGTCCGCGAAAACGGCAACCCGTGGGAAAGCGCGTCGGCAGCGGGACATTTCCCTCGATGGCCACCAGGCGGTCGTCCTGGCGATCGACGCGCGGCAGGCTGGCAAAAAGCCCCTGGGTGTAGGGGTGCGACGGGCGTGCGAACAAGTCCTGGGCAGCGGCGTGTTCGACGACCTTGCCGGCATACATCACCACGACTTCGTCGGCCATCTCGGCGACGACGCCCAGGTCGTGCGTGATCAACAGCACCGCCATGCCGCGGTCGGCTTGAGTCTTGCGCAGCAATTCGAGAATCCGCGCCTGGATCGTCACGTCGAGCGCGGTCGTGGGCTCGTCGGCGATCAGCAACTGCGGACGGCAGGCCAGCGCCATCGCAATCATGGCCCGTTGTTTCATGCCGCCGGACAATTCGTGCGGGTACTGGCTGAGCCGACGCTCCGGGTCGCTCATCCGCACCTCATTCAAGACCTGCAGCACTTCTTGCCGGGCTTGGGCGCGACTGACTTTGCGATGCAGCCGAATCGCCTCGGCGATCTGATCGCCGATCGTGAACACCGGATTCAAGCTCGTACCGGGTTCCTGAAAAATCATGGCAATCCGGCCGCCGCGGATCGGCTGAAGCTGCCGCGCCGTAAGCGGAACCAGGTCTTGGCCCGCCAGCAGGATCTGGCCTTCGACGATGCGCCCCGGCGGCATGGGAATGAGCTGCAGGATGCTGAGCGCCGTGACGGTCTTGCCGCAGCCGCTTTCGCCGACCAGGGCCACGGTTTGGCCCGGTCGAACGGCGAAGCTCACCCCATCGACCGCCTTGGCCACGCCATCATCGGTATCGAAGTAGGTCCGCAGGTTGCGGACCTCGAGCAGGGGGAACGAATCGGCCACAAAGGCTCCGTAGCTGCTAGCAACCGGCGTACTGGACTGGGATTGGAGCCTCGCCCTCGACCCCCGCCAGCGCCGCAAATCCTTCCGAGCCATCGACATCGGGATTCTATCGATTTGCCCATCGAGCGGCAACGCAGTTCGCATCGCGCGCCGGACCAGGCAATCTGCGGCGAGTTTGCGGATTGCGCTCGATTTTCCGCGTCGGGTTGCCGATCCAATAACCGCGCCGCGCACGATGCGCCAACAGCGCGCATTGGCAAACCGAGAACGGATTCTTCTTGCCCCATGGCAGCAGCTCGAACCAGATTGTTGATCGTCGCGAGCGCGGCCACGTTGCTGCTGCAGTCGGGTTGCTTCATGCTCCGCGGCGACGTTGAGTTGGAACTTGCGCCGGCAGGCTGCTGTCACGATGGCGGCTGCGGGGGCGCTTGCGGCGCCGGACACGGCCCACCACCACTGCCGAAGCCGCACTTCCAAGCGGTCCCCCTGGGACCGATCTTCGGACCACCGCAGGCGGCTGCCCCTGGTCCGCCGGGTAATGCAAATGCGGCCCTGCCGATGGCACCCACCGGCCTGCAGGGCGCGCCGATCTACGGGCAGCCGACGCCGATCGACCCGGGCGATCCTGCTTACGACATCAACATCCCGCCGGCGCCGGTCGAGACTTACGAGCTGCCGCCTCCCGAGGGAATTGCTCCGCCCGCCGCGCCCGCCATGCAGAACGGCGGCCAGGCACCTGCCGACGCCATTCGCTATCGCCGCGGTTCGCCGTCACCAGGCAGCTCGATCTTCATCCCCGGCGCGGCTCAACGTCCGCGACCGCAAATCGTGCGGCTGCCCGCACCGTCGCAGCGCCTGCGCCGCTAGCACCCCTTCGCGCCGCCAAGACTCGTCGCGGGCCTCTCTTCAAGCGGTGACAATCGTCACGACCGTCAGGCCTTGCCCAAGCGGTATTCCGATCTCGTTAAGCTGCGGCGGCTTTGTCAGCCAAGGCGTGCGGCGCTAAGGGCGCACAACCGAGCGGTCCGATGCTCACCGTCAGGCCGCTGGATCATGGGCCTGAACCCGCGCGTGCAGCCCGAATTGACGGGCGCCCTGCATGGCCCGCGCGAGATCGGTCCCCGGCCGCGGCTACCCGCTGCTTGCCCGCGCCCCAATCCCCCGAGGGAGCGCGTGCGGCACACCGCGTCTTGCCGCCCCTTGCCCACCGCTCGCGTGAATATGGTGATAGCGACAGGTTCTCGCCGCGCGCTGGCCAAACTCGCGTTTGCCCTGTTGGCGACGGCTACCTTCTGGGCCCCGTGGTCGCCGTGCGCGGCCAGCGAGCTGCGCCGCTCGGCGATCGTCAAAGCCGTCGAACAAGTGCGACCGGCAGTCGTCAACATTCGCGGCGAAAAAGTCGTCACCGCGACGGACGAACGCGCCCCGGGCGTCGAAGTCGACCGCCGCGTCAACGGGATGGGCACCGGCATCATCATCGACGACCGCGGCTACATCCTGACGAACCATCACGTCGTCGATGGGGTGTCGCGGATCGAAGTCACGATGTTCGACGGTGCGCAACGGATCGCCAAGTTAGTCACCTCCGACGAGCGGACCGACCTGGCGATCATCAAGATCGACGCCGACGAGAAGTTGCCCATCATCACCGTGGGAACCTCGAGCGACCTGATGCACGGCGAAACGGTGATCGCCGTCGGCAACGCCTACGGGTACGAACATACGGTCACCCGCGGCATCATCAGCGCGCTGCACCGTTCGGTCGAGGTTGGCGAAGGGGTCAACTACGACGATCTGATTCAGACCGATGCGAGCATCAACCCGGGCAATTCCGGCGGGCCGCTGCTGAACATTGACGGCGAAATGATCGGCGTGAACGTCGCCGTCCGGGCCGGCGCGCAGGGGATCGGGTTTGCCATCCCGGTCGACAAGGCGATGCAGGTCGCGGCCGAGCTGCTGAGCACGCGGCGCGTCGTCCGCACCTGGCACGGCGTCGTGCCCAAGCCCAACCTGCAAGGCAAAGACCCCGGCCTGGTCGTGGCGGGCTTCGAAGAGGCGAGCCCCGCGGCCGCGGCCGAACTGCAGGTGGGCGACGTGATTCGCGAAGTGAACGGGCGCCGAGTCGACCGCACGCTCGACTTCGAGCGGATGCTGCTCGATCAGAAGGCGGGTGACGCCGTCGAGCTGAGCGTCGATCGCGGCGGCCGCTCGGTGCATGTGACACTCACCTTGGCGACCGTACCCCGCGAGGCGACGCCTGCTCCCCAGGGCCAGGGCGACGAAATCTGGCAGGAGCTGGGCCTGAAGCTCAAGCCGATCGCGCCAGCCGCATTCCGCGAGTTGCACACAACCTATCGCGGCGGGATGAGCGTCGTGGCGGTCCGGCCCAACAGCCCCGCCGCCAAGCAGGGCATCCATCGCGGCGACGTGCTCGTGGGCATTCACGTCTACGAGACGATCTCGGACGACAATGTGCTGTACGTGCTGCACAGTGACGACCTCGCCAAGATCCAACCGCTGAAGTTCTACATCCTGCGTGACGGCCAGACGTTGTTCGGCTACATGTCACTCGACCGGGGCCAGACCGGCGTCGCCCGGCTCAACCGCTAGTCGACCGTTTCGCCGCCGGCCGGGCGGAACCCGCTTCGGCCGACGATTCTTGGCCGTCGGGCGCCGTTCACCTCATAATGGCCCGCACGCTTCGCCCGCGGCGCCGCCGTGCGTTCGACCGGGGCGTGGCAACCCGCGGTGCGATGTGGCCCCCGATGGAAGCCGAATTGATTCGCTGGCTCGAGCAGCATGTGCCCCGGCATCGCGCCTTGCGATTGCCGCTAGGCGACGACACGGCCCTGGTCGAAATGCCGAGCCCCGCGGGCGTGCTGGTCACGGTCGATCTGCTCTCCGCCGGCGTCGATTTCCTGCCCGACCAGGTCGATCTGCAACGCGTCGGCCGCAAGGCGCTGGCCGTCAATCTCAGCGACATTGCCGCCATGGGTGGGAAGCCGACCGCGGCGGTTGTCGCGCTGGCACTGCCCCGCGAGGGGGCGCTGGCCCAGGCACAGCGGCTGTACGCGGGCATCTTGCCGTTGGCCGCAGAATACGACGTTGCCATCGCCGGCGGTGATACCAACACCTGGGAAGGGCAATTGGTGATTGCCGTGACCGTCTTGGGACAACCGCACGCGCGGGGGCTGTTAAGGCGCGACGGTGCCAGGACCGGCGACGTGATCCTCGTGACAGGCCGGTTTGGCGGCAGCATCCTCGGCAAGCAATTTGACTTCAACCCCCGTGTCCGCGAAATCGCGCGGCTCCTCGACCGTTATCAATTGCACGCGGCGATCGACGTCAGCGACGGGTTGGCGCTCGACGCTTCGCGGATGGCTGCGGCGAGCGGCTGCGGCATCGTGCTCGACACCGCCCGAGTGCCCATCGATCCGGCAGCCGAAGAGCTGGCCCGGCGCGATGGCCGTTCGCCGCTGGAACACGCCTTGGGTGATGGCGAGGATTTCGAGCTCGTGCTGGCCGCGCCCCCGGAAGAGGCCGCACGGATGCTCGACGAGCAACCGCTGGAAGTGCCGCTCACCGCGATCGGCCACTGCGCGGCCGAGGTGGGCCTTTGGTCGATCGATGCCACGGGGCAACAGCGGCCGCTGCCGGCCACTGGCTACGAGCACCCAGGGACGTAGGGCCTTGCCGATCACGGTCCACCTCCAAGACGAAGCCGCCACTCAGGAGCTGGCCCGCGCGCTGGCGGCCGCGATCGCCGGCCCCCAAGTGATCGGGCTCATCGGGACCTTGGGCGCCGGCAAGACACGGTTCGTCCAGGCGCTGGCGCAAGGGCTCGGAATCGATCCGCAGACCGTGCAGAGCCCGACCTTTGCGTTGATTCACGAGTATCAAGGCCGCCGCCGGCTGTGCCATTTCGACGCGTACCGGCTGCGCGACGAGGACGAATTCGAGGCCCTCGGGCCCGAGGAATATTTCGAGGCCGACGCGGTATGCGTCGTGGAATGGTCCGATCGAGTCGCACGTTGCCTGCCCGACGATCGGATCGAGGTGAGCCTCGAAATCACTTCCCCCACCTCCAGGCGGATCACGTTCGAGGCCTTCGGCCCGCGGTCCACCGAGGTCCTCGCCAGGCTTGGAACGGCGAAAAACCTCGGTCGCATCCCCCCCGATTAGCTACGCAGACTGCAAAAGCGCTGCGGCCTATGCCGATCGCATCGCCCGGGGGAGTTCGCGAGCGATCGAGCCCTGCGAACCAAGTGCTTGCCGGTCGCGCCAAGGTTCGTTTTACTGGAGCTAGGCCCCCATAAGCGGGCAGCGCATCCCACCATCCGGCAAGCAGTTGGAACGCATGAGCAGCACCTCGTCTGCCCGCGGCGAATCGCCCTCTTCTGCCCGTGGTTCGGCCCGCCAGCGTTTGGAGGTTCGCCGCACGGGCCTCGAGCAGTTGGAAACGCGCTGCGTGATGGCGGCCCCGACGCTCGTCGACCTGCCGAACGTGACCGTCAAGGCGGGAGTGCCGCTGAACATCGCGCTGGACGGTTTCGACGCCGACGGCAATGCGCTGACCTTCTCGGCGACCAGCAGCGACACGAGCAAGCTGCAGGCCATCATCTCGCCGCAGACGAATCGCACGCTCGAGTTCCACATCTCGCACACGAGCACCGGAGAAGCGGGCGATTCGACCTACAACGGCATCTTGCGGGCGCAGATGTTCGAGGACCAGGCCCCGCACACGACGGCCCGGATCATTCAGCTGGCGCAGAGCGGCTTCTACAACGGGGTGATTTTTCACCGCGTGCTCGATGGCTTCGTCGCGCAAGGCGGCGACCCGGAGGGCAACGGCACGGGGGGATCGGGCGTCACGTTCGACGACGAATACAACGTCGACCTGCGCCACTCGAGTGCGGGCGTGTTCTCGATGGCCAAGAGCGCCGATGACACGAACGACTCACAGTTCTTCATCACGCTGGCCGCTACGCGCGGCCTCGATTTTCAGCACACAGTGTTCGCCTTCACGACCCAGCAAGACCCCAGCATCGACTTTACGGTTCCGCGCAACGCCAACTCGAACAACGAAATCGCGGTCCCGAAGAATCCGATCACGATCGATTCGGTGAGTGTGATCGTCGATCAAGAGAACGGGGTGCTGCGTTTGAAAGCGCCGGAAGGCACCTCGGGCACGGTGACGATCACGGTTTTCGTCAGCGACGGGACTGGCAATGTCATTCAAGATTCCTTCGACGTCACAATCGAGCCCGATAATCAGGACGACCAGGGTTTCTTAGGCCCTATTCCCAACTCGCTGCACACGCAGATCAATACGCCGGTCTCGAACACCTTCACGTTCACCGACGTCGATGCGGCACAGTTTCCGGCCAACCACACGTTTCGCGTGCTGAGCGTCGTGCAAGGCGCGAGTGGCCTGCAGTTTGGCGTTGATCCCGACTTGGACATCACCCAAAACGGATCGACCGGCCAGTTCACATTTACACCCAAGAACGGCTTCGTCGGCTCGAAGGTGGTCGGCGTCGACTTGCGGCTGGGGAACTCGACCGTCGATCGGCAGTTCTTTGCGGTCACCGTGGCTCCCGCCGCGCCGACTTCGATCGAGCTGCTCACGGACACCGGCGCGGCCGACAACCACACGGCAGTGAACAACGGCGGAGTCACGCGATTGAGGTTCCGCGTCAACGGCGTCACGCCCGGCAACGAAGTCGAACTCTTCGACATCAACAACAACTCGCTGGGAGGGGTGGTCGCGACCGGCACTTCGGTGGAGATCACCGTCAATGCCGGAACGGTCCTGCCCGACGGCGTGCACCAGATTCGCGCCCGGCAAACGCGCTTCGACTCGCTTCCGCTGGGGAACATTGGCCAGATCGAAAACACGGGCAACGACGCCACGCTCGACGTGACGATCGACACGACGCAGTACTTCACGTCGACCCCGGTCACGACGGCGAACGTCGACGTTGAATACACCTACGACGTGCAAAGCCTGTTTGAGGGCCAAGCCGGCGTCGTCTACAGCCTGACCACGGCCCCCACGGGGATGTCGATCAATCCCACCACGGGCTTGATCGCCTGGACGCCGACGGCGAGCCAGGTGAACGGCAACCCAGTGGTCGTTCAAGTGGTCGACGGGGCCAACGTCCGAACGCAATCGTTCAGCGTCGGCGTCAACGGCAAGCCTACGCTGATCGTTCCCACCGGGCTGACGGCCGCGGAAAACACGATCTTCAAATTCAAGCTGGATGCGACCGATCCCAACCTCGCAGGCGGCGGCATCGGCGACACGCTCACCTATGGCTTCACGTTCTCGCCGCCCGACGGCGTGAGCATCGACCCGCGCACCGGCGACATCACCTGGATTGTCAATGAAAACCAGGGTGGCCAGACGTTTCAGATCACCGCTTTCGTGCGCGACCAAGGCGGCCTGGTCGACAGCAAGCAATTCTCGGTAACGATCACCGAGGACAACCAGACACCGTTCATCGTCGACATCAACGCGAATAACGATTTGTCGGTCGTGCGCGGCGAATCGGTCTCGGTCACGCTGACCGGCAACGACTTCGACCTGCCGGCGCAGGGCCTGACCTTCAGCATCGACCCGGGTCCCAATTCTTCGGCCGCCTCGCTGATCCCTGCGGCCTCGCCGCAGCGGACCGCACAGTTCACCTTCAACTCGGCCGGGCTGACCAACGGCGACTATACGGTCACGGTCCGTGTGACCGAGTCGCAAGGCAACAACCCGCTTTCGGGTACCAAGCAGATCACCATTCATGTCGTCCCTGACCCGGCCCCGGTCATCGACCCGATCGGCACCCAAGTGGTCGTCCAAGGCGAGACGCTGAGCTTCACTGTGGCGGGTCACGATCCGCCGCCCGGCACACAGGCGCTGGTCTACTCGCTCGAACCGGGTGCACCGGCCGGCGCCTCGATCAATGCCAGCACGGGTCTGTTCACTTTCTCGCCGGGCCGCGAATTCCAGCCGGGCAGCCAAACCATCACGGTGCGGGTGACCGAGCAAGGCGGCGCGCAGCAATTCGCGACCCGAGATTTCGCGTTAACGGTGCTGGAAGACCAGCCGCCGGTCATCACCCCCGTTGCCGACCAGAACGTCGTGCAGGGCGAGACGCTGGTGGTCAACGTCGTGGCCACCGACCCCGACCCGACCAAACGCCCGCTCGTCTATTCGCTCGGCA
>JAIBBZ010000020.1 GCA_019694435.1 Pirellulales bacterium | reverse complement strand
AAGCCCCAAGCGACCACCGACTCCACCGAAACGCCCAACGTGCGGCAGGGCGAATCGCGCACCGCGCGGGCCAACACAAACACCGCGAGCAAGAAAGATCTGGTCGCAGCCGACGCGGCGACAAGCACTGCCCCGAACACTACGGCCCAGGCCAATGCGGCCGTCGCGACGGCCACCGAAGGGACGCTCGCATTGGCCCCCGAGGTCGAGCTCGCGCTGTCCGACGTACCGGCTGCGCAGCAAGACAACCCGGCGGCGCCAGCGGTCGACGCGAGCAAGACCACGAACATCGGCGCGCCATCGCGCGTGCCAGACGCCCTGACGGCCGCCCAAAGGCTCGGCGGAGCGACACAGAACGCCGCTCGACAGGTCAACGGCAACGAAGGCGGCAATACCGTGCCGGTCGATCGCGTGCGATTCGTCCAGCGGGTTTCCAAGGCGTTTCAACAGCTTTGGCCCGACGGCGGCGTCGTCCGCCTGCGGCTGAGCCCACCCGATCTCGGTTCAATGCGGATCGAAGTGGCGGTGCGCAGTGGGGTGATGACGGCCCGGGTCGAAGCGGAAACCGCCGCGGCCCAGCACGCGTTGATCGATCAACTGCCGGTGCTGCGCGAGCGGCTCGCCGAACAGCAAATCCGTATCGAGCGCTTCGACGTCGATGTCCGGACGAATTCGCACGATGGCTCACCGCGCCAGCCGTTCGACCAGGACCGCACACCCCGACAGGCGCGCGTGCGGAGCAACGCCTCTGCGGCAGCGCCGGCGGGCGACGTCGAAACGCCGGCCCCGGCCCGCGCGCTCGGCAGCAATGGACGACTGAACGTCATCATTTGAAACACATGCAGGCCCCAGCAGGAAACATCCCATGGCCACTGATCCCGTTTCGAGCGTCGGCTCTTCATCGACGAGCAAGAAATCGCAGAACGATCCGCTGCGCGGCTTGGATCTCGACGAGTTCCTGAAGCTGATGATTGCGGAACTGCAAAACCAGGACCCGCTCAACCCGCTGGAGAACTCGGACATACTGGCGCAGATCAGCCAGATTCGCGAAATCGGCGCGACCGACAAGATGTCGTCCACGCTTGATTCCGTGCTACTCGGTCAACAACTGTCGAACGCCGGCACCTTGATCTCGAAGAAGATCACCGGGCTGGCCACCGACGGGAAGAACGTCACCGGCCTCGTCGAGCGTGTGTCGATGGACAACGGCAAGGCAGTGCTGCACATCGGCGACGCGAGCGTGCCGCTGGCCAACGTCCGCGAGGTCGTCCCGGCCGGGGACTAATCGCCGACCCTTGTCGGCTGAACGTACGTAGCGCCGCGCCCAGGAAACCCACAAGCCCGAATTCGTTTCAAATACCGCTGGAATCTCGCAGGAAAGAGAGGGGGACCCCATGGGTCTGTCATCCGCACTCAACACGGCACTTACGGGCCTCACGGCCGCCGAGACGACGATCGACGTCGTCGGCAACAATATCGCCAACTCGAACACGGTCGGCTTCAAGTCGTCGGAAGCCGTGTTCGCCAACCAGTTGCTGCAGACACGCAGCCTGGGCTCGGGCCCGACCGACACGAGCGGCGGTACGAACCCTCGGCAGGTCGGCCTCGGCGTGCAGGTGGCCGAAATCACGCCCGACTTCACGCAAGGCACGATCGAGATCAGCTCGACGCCATCGGACCTGGCCATTCAAGGCGATGGGTTCTTCATCGTCGAGGCGAACGGCGCACGCGAGTACACGCGCAACGGCATCTTGAAGACCAACTCGGCCAACGAATTGGTGACTTCAACCGGCCGCCGGTTGCTCGGCCACGGGGTCGACGAAGACTTCAACATCGTGCCCACCGAACTGGTACCCCTGACGATTCCGCTGGGTGCGGCCGCCGTGGCCCAGGCCACGCAGAACGTCGTGCTGGAAGGCACGCTGATTCCCAACGGCGATCTGGCCACAACGGCCCAGGTACTGCAAACCGCGATCCTGGGCGACGGTTCGACGCTCGCCCCGGCCACGACCGACAACCCGGATATCGCCGTTGCCGAACAGGCGCCCGACACGTTCACGGCGACCGAAGGCATCGCGAACGCCACTGCGCTGGCGCAGGGTTATTACCGATACAAGGTCGTATACGTCGATGCCTTCGGCAACGAGAGCACGCCCTCGGACGACGTGGTCGTCCAGGTCACCAACGCGGGCGGCCGCGAGGTCGACCTCGGCGCGATCCCCGACGACACCGACTACGCCAACCGGCGCATCTATCGCACCGCCGTCCAGGCCAGCGCCGCGTTGAGCGATCCGCCGCCCACCTATTACCGCATCGGTACCCTGCCCGTGGGCGGCGCTGTCGTCTACAACGACAACCTGAACGACGCGGGGCTCGTGGCGCAGCCGCAGCTCGACACCGACGTGCTCGACGGCAACTACAGCTACCGCATCACCTATTTCAAGACGGGCCAGCCCGAGAGCCGTCCGTCGGGCCCCACGGTGCCGGTCGTCGTCTCGAACGGGCGCCTGCGGCTAACGGGCTTTCCGCCGGACCCCTCGGGCGGCGACTTCGACGGCATCAAGCTGTACCGGAACCTGGCGAACGACAATTCACGATTTCTCGAGGTCAAGGAGCTCAATTTCGGCGAAGAATTCATCGACAACTACAGCGACGACGAGCTGCTCACGCTCAACCACGAGGTCGATCTCGACGGTCCGCGCGTGACGGCCGCCACGTTGTTGACCGACGTGCTGGTCCGCGACGGCGACACCTACAGTCACGCCTTCGAAGTGGGCACACTCGATTTTTCCGGCAAGAAGGGCGGCCGTACGCTCGAGTCGAAAACGCTCGACGTCACCGCCACGACGTCGGTCCTCGACCTCATGAACTTCATGGAACAGTCGCTCGGCATCCAGATTCCACCGGGGCCAGACTCGATTAACCCGATCCCCGGCGACAGTTCGAGCTTCAACGTCGGCGGCGACGTCGTGGGCGGCCGGATCACGCTCACGAGCAACAACGGCCGCGACAATGCGGTGGATGTCTCCTTGTCGAGTTTCAGCCTGACCACGGCAACCAACCAGCGGCAGGTCAACCTGGGCTTTGGCGTCGTGCAACAGGCTGTCGGCGAAACGACCGCCGCGGACTTCGTCGTCTACGACTCGTTGGGCATTCCGCTGAACGTCCGCGTGACCGTGGCCCTGGAGAGTCGCAACAGCACCTCGACCACCTATCGCTGGTTCGCCGATTCGCCGGATAACGATCCCGCCTCGGGCGTCGGCATTGCCGTCGGCACCGGGCTGATCAGCTTCGACGGCGAAGGCAACGTCACGAACGTCACGGAGAACACCGTGTCGATCGAGCGGCGCAACGTGTCCAGCGTGTCCCCCATGGAGTTCGATCTCGACTTCAGCTCTCTGTCGGGGCTCGCCGCGCAAAAGAGCTCGCTGGCCGCGGCCCGGCAGGACGGTTCGGCGCCGGGCACGCTCTCGAGCTATATCATCGGCGAAGACGGCCTGATCCGCGGCGTGTTCTCCAACGGCGCCTCGCGCGATCTCGGTCAAATCCGCCTGGTCCGATTCGCCAACCCGGCCGGCTTGGAGCAGCGCGGCGAAAACCTCTATGCCGAAGGCGTTAACTCAGGTCTGCCGGTCGAAGGCGACCCCGGTACCCAAGGCATTGGCACCCTGGTCGCGGGCGCCGTAGAGCTTTCGAACACCGATATTGGCGCCAACCTGATCGACCTGATCCTGGCCTCGACCCAATACCGAGGCAACACCCGGATCATTACGGCAGCACAACAGTTGCTCGACGAACTGCTCAACCTGCGACGGTAAACCAACAACAGCGCAAAGCGGACGCGCGGCGCCGGCGATTCGAGCCGGCGCCGCCGCCCGTTGCGCGCGGAGACATGGTCATGATCAAGCTCACCCGGCTCGACGGCGAGGCCTTTGTGCTCAATGCCGAGCTGATTCGTTACGTCGAATCGCGGCCCGACACGTTTGTCACGCTCACGGGCGGCGACCGGTTGATCGTCCGCGAATCGATGGATGAGGTCGTGTCACGGGCGCTCGAGTATCAGCGGGCCAAGTACCTGTTGCCGTCGCTGGTCAGCCAGGACGCGGCAGCGGCGCACCCCTAGCCAGCGGGAAACGCCATGGATCTGGCTACCCTTGCCGGGCTGATTGTCGCCGCGGGCTGCCTATTGTATGCGGTCGTCATGGCCGGCGCTTCGCCGCTGTCATTCTTCCACACTTCGTCGTTGCTGGTCGTGTGCGGCGGGACGGCGGGGGCGCTGCTGATTGCGCACCCCTTGCGGCAGTTGCGCGGCTGGCGCGCCGCGGTCGGCCCCGCCTTTCGACCGCGGCCCCCCGATCTCGAGGCCCTCGCCGAGCGGATTGTGCGTCTTGCGGAGAGCGCGCGGCGCGAAGGCTTGCTCCAGCTCGAAGAGCGGCTGCTCGACGACGATCATCCCACACTGCAGCTCGGCGTCCGCCTGGCCATCGACGGTACTCCGACCGAAGTCCTCGAAGACATCGTGCGTACCGAATGCGAAACGGCCGGGCGGCAGCAACTCGCCACGCGCAGCATGCTCGAACAAATCGGCCGCATGACGCCGGCCTTTGGCTTGGTGGGCACCTTGCTGGGCCTGATTATCATGCTCGGCAAAATGTCTGATCCCACGGCCGTCGGTCCCGGCATGGCGGTCGCCCTGATGACGACGCTCTACGGCACGCTCGTGGCCAATTGCCTGGCGCTGCCGCTCGCGGAGAAACTGACGCACGTGCATCGCCAAGAACAACTGGCCCGGGAATTGATCCTCCGCGGTGTCCTGGCGCTGCACGCGGGCGAGCATCCACGAGTTATCGAACAGCGGCTGTGCGCCTTCCTGCCCGAGCCTCCGGCGGCGACCAGTCTGCGCATCCGGAGGGCAGCCTGATGCGGCGCGGCCCGGTCGATCCGTTGCTCGACGATCACCCCCCGGTGGTGACGCAACCGGCCTGGCTGATGACGTATGCCGACCTGGTCACGTTACTCTTGACGTGCTTCATCATGCTCGTCGGCATGAGCGAGCTGCGCGAGCCGGACCGTTACAGCTCGCTGCTGGGCGCGATGCGCAATCAGTTCGGCGAGGAGGCGGGGGGCTGGTTCTCCACGGGGCCATCGCCCCGCGCGGCACGGCGCCGCGCCGCCTGGGCCGCGCGGTCGCGCCGCCAGACGCTGCTCAAACGCAACACCGCCGGCGCGACGCCTAGCGCGCCGATCGATCTCAGCGGGCCCGCTCAGGCAGGGGTCCGCGTCGGCTTCGCCGCCAGCTCGACCACATTGGCGGCGCCGGCCTTGGCCGAACTCGACCGCTTTGCCGCACACGTGGAAACCGGCAGCGAACCGGTCGAGCTACGCACGACGGTCGACACGGCGGGCTCAACCCCGGCGCAGGTCGACCACGCGCTCGCCCTGGCCCAGCGCCGCACACGGCACGTGACCGAAGCGCTCATGGCCCGGCGGATCGCGGCAGTGCGGATTCGCCCCGAGATTGTCTTGTCGTCGCTGTCGTCACAACCGGACCAGGCCCCCGCGGCCGACCCGCGCGCTACGACCGGCACAGCGGGCTCTGGGGCCGAAATTGAAGTACGTTTGCTGAGCGGCCGGTAGTCGCCGCAACTCGCTCGGGCCTTGCCGCGCACCCGCTGTGTTCTCGATCGATCCGCCGGCCATTCAGCTAGCAGTGCATCGATGTCAAACGCCGAAGCCGCTCCAGCCCCCGAACCGCTCCCCGTCGCGGCGGCCCCCAAGAAGTCGGGCCTGATGGGCCTGGTGATTGGTTTGGTGTTCATGCTGGCGGTCGCCGGAGGAGAAACGGCCATCGGTTACTTGTGCGTGCCGAATCTGGCCGTCGCCGCCGCTGCCGAAGATGGAGAAGAGGCCGAAGCGGAAGCCTCGCATGGGGCCGCAGAGGCCGACGCTCATGGCGGTGGACACGGTGACGGGCACGGCGACGCTCACGCCGCGCCCGCCCTGCCGAGCGATCCGGACGCTATCGTCGAGTACGATCTCGGCTCGTTTCATCTGCAGACGTTTCAGCCGATCTCGAACACGACCCAGTACATGGACTTCCACCTGTACGGCACCTTGCGGGCCGGCGACCACGCCGAGTTCTCGGCGCTGTACACGCAGAACCAGCATCGCTTGCGCGATCAAATCATTGCTACCATCCGCAACAGCGATGCGGACGACATGGCCGATCCCGGGTTGGGGTTGATCAAACGCCGGGTTTTGAAGAAAAGTAACGACCTTCTCGGTAAGCCCTTGCTGACGGCGATCGTCGTCAGCGAGTTTACCTTCCTCGAGCAGTGACGTCTCGCTAGCGCGTTTCCGACAGTTCTCGCTCCGCAGTCGAGCGATCACCTGTCCGGCGCCGCGCCAGTGCGGCTCAGGCAGGGATGCGGGTCGTATGACCGACGATTCACAGCGCATCGGACAGGACGAAATCGAACGGCTCTTGCAGCAGGCGCAATCGGGACCTCCCCGAACGGCCAAGCCTGCCGCGCCCCCCGGCGAACCGCCCGCGAGCGCAGCCGCGGCGCAACTGGGCCAGCAAGACATCGAAGCCCTGCTCGGCCAAACGGGCAAACCGCCCGCGGCCAAGTCGAACGAGGAAGATCCGGCCAAGCTGTTGGGCCAGGCCGATATCGAGGCCCTACTCCAGAAAAACACCGGACCTGCGAAGCGCCCCGCCGCGCAAGCGCCGACCGCTGCCGCGGTGGCGGCCGACGATTCGGGCGTCGCGCCGCAAGATGTCGAGCTGCTGCTGAAGCAAGCCCAGGACGCGTTGGCTTCGATCGATTCTGGCACGAAGCAAGCCCTGCCGGACGGCGTTCGTTCGTTCAAGTTCGAAGAGTTCGCCGGCGCCTCGCCTACGGAAGAACAGGCGACGCTTGATCTGATCCGCGACGTCGAACTCGATCTCAAGATCGAATTGGGCCGCACGCACATGCATCTGCAGGACGTGCTCAAGCTGCGCAAAGGAGCGGTGGTCCCCCTCGACAAGCTGGCCGGCGACCCGGTCGACATCTATGTCAACGGGCGGCTGATCGCCCGGGGGGAAGTGCTGGTGCTCAACGACAATTTCTGCGTCCGCGTGGCCGAACTTGTCGCCGGCGAAATGGCCCGCGCCGGCTAGCCCCGAATACGGTCAACCTGGTTCCTTCGCGAGTCGCGCACGGATGCGCCTGGCCCTCCTGCAAATCGCCTGGCTGTTAGCGATTCTGGCAATCGCCACGACCGCGTTTGCGCAGACTGCGAACGACCCCTGGCGGGCGCAGGGTGACGCGGCACCGTCCGCGCCGGCGAACAACCCGACGACGACGCGCCAAGCGGTGACGCGTACGACGGTTCCTCGCACTGCTCAGCGGCGTGCTACGCCCGTGCGCCAGGCGGCGCACGAAGAACCAGCGGCACCGGCGGCACCGGCCCCCGCGGCCAGGCCTCCGGCGCCCGAGGCGTCGCCGCGGCCGGATGCACCGGCCGCGATCCCGCTCGCCCGCCGCGGCGATACATCGACGACGAAGCCCGGACGAAGCCGCAGCTCGCAACAGCCGGGCAGCTTGCCGATCGTGACCGTCGCCGCCAGCCTGGCCATGGTGCTGGGGCTGTTCTTCTTGCTGGCCGTCTTTCTGCGGCGCGGCTTGCCCAAGTCGATGACGCCGCTGCCCGCCGAAGTGCTGGAAACGCTCGGCCGCGCGCCGCTCAGTGCCCGGCAGCATGCGCACCTCGTGCGTTGCGGCAACAAGCTGCTGTTGCTGGCCGTGTCGCAACTCGGCGTCGAAACCCTGACGGAAATCACCGATCCCGGCGAAGTCGATCGGCTCTCGGGCCTGTGTCGGCAATCGCATCCCCACAGCAGCGCCGCGGCGTTTCGCTCGGTGCTGACGCAACTTTCGCGCGAAAGCGATGGCGACGGCTTTGTCGGTCGGGCATCGAGCCTGGTCGACCTGGCCAACGAACGCGCGCCCGCGACCGCAGTCAAAAGTCGATGATCAACTGGCGTCCCCAACTCGATCGCCGGAGTCGCGCGGCCTGGACGCGCTGGCGACGCAGCCACGCGCGCCGATTGCTGGCCCTGGCCAGCGCCGTGCTGGCGGTGCTGGTGATGTGGGGCACCGCCGGCGCTCAGGAGCCGGCCAACCAGCCCGCCGCACTGACGAGCACTCCGCCTTCGTGGCTCAGCAATCCGCAGACGTGGACCACGCCGCAAGGGCTGAGCTCGACATTACAGGTGATGTTGCTGTTGACGGTCATCAGTCTCGCCCCGGCAATGCTAGTGATGACGACCTGTTTCGTGCGCATTATTTGCGTGCTCGGTATCTTGCGGCAGGCGCTCGGTACCCAGCAACTGCCGCCGGGACAGGTGCTCACCTCGATCGCGATGTTCATGACGCTGGCTATCATGAGCCCTGTCTGGAAGCAGGTGTATCACGACGCGATCGTGCCTTACACCAATCAGGAGATCTCGCTGGAGCAGGCCTGGGACGCTGGCGTCGCGCCGGTGCGGCGCTTCATGAGCCTGCAAATCGAGCGGACCGGCAACCACGAGGACGTGTGGTTGTTTCTCGAATACCTGCCCAATGAATCCACGCCGGAGACGTATGAAGACGTGCCGTTGGAGGCGCTGTTGCCGGCCTTCATGCTCAGCGAGTTGAAGACGTCGTTCTTGATCGGATTCCAAATCTACCTGCCGTTTATCATCCTCGACCTGGTGATCGCCAGCGTGCTGATTGCCATGGGCATGATGATGCTGCCGCCGGTGCTGGTATCGCTGCCCTTCAAGTTGCTGCTGTTCGTGCTGGTCGACGGCTGGCACCTGGTCGTGGGCATGTTGCTGGAAACTTTCGAACCCTTCACCTAGCGCCCCGGCGGCGCCGCGCGCCGCCGCGCCGGAGACTTGTCGCCATGTCGCCCCAAGATGTCGTCGATCTCGTGCGCGAGGCCCTGCAGATTTCGTTGCTGGTCAGCGCGCCCGTGCTGGTGACGGGCCTCGTCGTGGGCCTGGGCATCGGCTTGCTGCAGGCCCTGACGCAGGTCCAAGAGCAGACGGTTTCGTTCATCCCCAAGCTGATCGCGATGGCCGTCGTGTGCGTGCTGGCGCTGCCCTGGGTCATCGGACGCATGCAGGAATACGTGCACGACCTGATCAGCGATATCCCGAACCTGCTCTAGCGACCGGCGCCGGCCTGCCATGCAATGGCTCACGCAGCTTCATCCCGAGCAGTTGATCGTCTTCGCGCTGGTGTTGACGCGCGTCAGCTCCATGGTCGTGATTGGGCCGTTGTTCGGCGCCGCCGACGTTCCGCCGCAGATCCGCGCGCTGTTGGCCGTGGCGCTGGCGATGCTCGTCACGCCGACGCAATTGGCCGCCGACACGCCCGAGTTTGCCAATCTGCTTGAATTCAGTCTGGCCCTGGCTTCGGAAATGATCGTCGGCATCTCGCTGGGGCTGGGCGTGCTGGCGCTCTTCGGCGGGCTGCAAATCGCCGGCCAGATCATTGCCCAGATGAGCGGCATCTCGCTGGCCGAAATCTTCAACCCGGGTTTCGACACCTCGGTCCCGGTGTTTTCGCAACTCTTGTTCCTGCTCACGCTGGCCGTGTTCTTGTTGATCGGCGGCGATCGCCTGTTGCTGGCGGGGTTGCTGTCAACGTTTGCCGCATTCCCGCCGGGTACGCTCCAGATGTCCCCTCAGCCCGGCGAGGCGTTCATCGAGCTGGTGTCGGTCAGCTTTGGGCTGGGCATGCAAACCAGCGCTCCGCTGATGGCGACGCAGTTGGCCGCGACGATCGCGCTGGGGCTGATCGGTCGGGCGCTGCCGCAATTGAACATCCTCGCCCTGGGCTTCGGCCTCAACGCCTTGGTCACGCTGGGCATGTTGCTGTTGACCGTCGGCGGCATAAGCTGGGCGTTCGAAGATCAGCTCGATTCGCTGATGGACCTGATTCTCTCGCCCGCGACGGCGGTGCCGCACGCGGCCCCCCCGGTCGTGTCGTAAAGGGGCGCCGCGGCGATGGCCGAGCAAGACGGCGACAAGTCCCAGGAAGCGACACCCTATCGCCGCCAACAGGCGCAAGAGCAGGGCCAGGTCGCGCGCAGCGCCGATCTCAGCGCGGCCGTATTGCTGCTGGCCGGATTGATGACCCTGTCCTGGATCGGCCCCGGCCTCGGCGAGTATCATGCGCAACTTTTCCGGGAGTTCTTGGGCGAAACGCCGATGCTGACGACCGACGGCGCTACGATCACCCATCAACTGGCCCGAGTTGCCATGGGCGTGGCCACGGCGGTGATGCCGCTGCTGGGTGCGCTGCTGGTCTTCGCCACGATGCCTACGCTCTTGCAAGTCGGTTTCCACTTCCTGCCCGAAAAACTGGCTTTGAACCCGTCGCATCTCGACCCGCTCCGCGGCTTTCAGCGGCTGTTCTCCTTGACGAGCGTCGTCCGGCTGGGCATGGGCCTGGTCAAGATTGTGATCGTGGGTGCCGTCGGCGGCGTGTGCCTCTACAACGAGCGCGACGCGCTGTTGGGACTCGCTGCGCTGCCGCCCCTGGAGATCGCGGGGTTCCTGTCGCAGATGCTGCTGTCCGTCGCGATCAAGATCGCCGTGGCGCTGCTGGTCCTGGCGATCCTCGATTACGGCTTTCAATGGTGGAAGCAGGAACAGGATCTGCGCATGACCACGCAGGAGGTCCGCGAGGAGATGAAGAACCTCCAGGGCGATCCGCAGATCATCGCCCGCCGCCGGGCGATCCAACGGCAGTTGGTGCTCAACCGCCTGAAAACGGCCGTGCCGAAGGCCGACGTGGTGGTCACGAACCCCACCGAACTCGCAGTGGCCATCCAATACGACGCCGAGAAAATGCTTGCGCCCATCGTCGTGGCCAAGGGGGCAGGGCTGATGGCGCAGCGAATTCGATTGTTAGCGCTCGAACACGGTATTCCGATCGTCGAGAAGAAGCCCCTGGCACAGGCGCTCTTCCGCGACGTCGACGTCAACCATCCGATCCCGCGCGAAATGTACGCCGCCGTCGCGGAGCTGTTGGCCTACGTCTACCAGCTCAAGGGCAAGCCGATGCCCAAGCCGCCCGGGGCGCAGGCCGCTTAGGCCAGCGCGTGGCTCCTCTGATAGCCGTGTTGCGCGAGATAGCTGCTCCAACGGCGCGTGATCTGGCGTTCGATGCCCGCCGGTAACGGCTGGTAGCGATTCGGTCGATAGCCGGAGCTGTGCTGCAGGTAGCCGCGCAGCTTGGGCTCCACCTGGTCAAACGCGCGCAGGTCGAATTGGTCGTAGAGCCGTCGTAGCTGCCCTACCGGATCGGCCACCAGGTCCTCGTAGCGCAGCGCGAACAAGTTCTCCGGCGGGATCAAGTGGCGCGTCGCTTCGAACCGCTCATGCAGATGCACGAAGGTCGCCAGCACTTGCTCTTCCAGGCCCCGGTAATCGGGCGTCTGGAAGCCATGGGCCAGGTAGAGCGATCTCCAGAGGTGCACGGTCGATGCGAAGACGGTGTAGGGATTGCGCGTCAGATAGACGAATTTCGCGTCGGGAAACAGTTCCAATAGCGTGTCGACCCGGCAGGTGTGCGTGGGCGACTTCAAGACGAGCCGCCCCGGACGGCGATACGTCACCTCGCGCAGCAACTGCACAAAGACGCGCTTCCAATGCTCGCGGTCGGCCGGCGACACCTCGCGCAGATCGAGGTATTCGGGAAACGCCGGTCCATGGTTGGGAAAGGCAATCGTCAGGTACGGCGACGGCAGGCCAAGGTTGGCCAGGGCGAACTCGTCCTCCTGCGGACGGTCCCAGCCCATCGGCATGTTGTCCATCGGCCGTTTGGACGGCAGCAAGAATCCCAGCAGCCGTCGGGCCAGACCCTCGGTCAGCAGGAAATGGTGTGGGCACAAGCACTGATAGGTCGTCGGAAACGTGTGCCGCGCGTCGAGGATCAGCAGCTCGTGCAAGAGCGTCGTGCCGCAGCGCCAATGCCCCAGGATAAACAGCGGGGGCGGCGTGATCTCCGTGGCCTGGACCTTGCGGGCCAGGGCCAGGTTTTGCAACCCGCGCAACACTGGGTGGACACTGGTGATGTAGAGGTCAGCCAGCGCCGCGGGCCATTGCCGGAGGCCGATGCGAAAGCGATTCCGCGCGAACAATTTCCACAGGCCGAGGTAGTCGCAGCCCAGCCAGAACCGAGGCGCCCATTCGCGCACCTCGGCCTGCGCATAACCGGGATCGGTCCGGTACTGCTTCCTGTTTGCCTCGATCACAGCTTCCGCCTCATGAAGCCCTACGCCAGACCACCGCCGAACCTAGCGGTTTCAGCGGCGAACAAGGAAGCGCCCCTGTGGTGTCCAGTCGCTACCTCATCAGCAGGGATTGAGCTGCTGAGCGCATCGTGCTAGCGAGTCAACGCGTCGCGGCGATATTGCTCGCGGCGGGCCGTGGCTTGCAGCGCGGTCTGCATCTCCATGGCAAAGCTGGCGGCCGGCTGCTTGCCGGTCACGCGGTTCAGCGGCACGCCGCGCGGCGAAAGAAATTGCACGGTCGGAAATCCTTGGACGCGGAACTGCTGGCAGATCGTGGGCTCGGCATCGGCGTCGACCCGCACGCAAACGAAGCGCTCCGAAATCTCGATGATTCCGGGCTGAGTGAACACTTCGGCGGCCATCTGATGGCAGTAGGTGCACCACGAGGCCGTGAAGAACACGAGCATGGGCTTGCCCGTTTGTTCGGCCAGCTTGAAGCCGCGCCAGTAGCCCTCGACGAACTGCATGTTCGTCGTCACGGGGCCATGCACGGCCGTGGCGGTCGCCGGCGCGGCAGCCGGCTGCGATTCGGCCAGCGGCGTGTCGCTTTGGCCACAGCCGGCCAGGAATCCACAGAGCGCCAGTACCAGGCAACGATGACGAACTTGCATCGGCGAATCCTCTCGAGCGCTTGGAGCCAGCGGAAGGCAGCAAGCTGGTGCCAGCACTGCGGGCACGGAAGCTGCGCAAGGCAACGTACTTATCGCCCTGGCGGTCTTCCGACTTGAGCGAGGCCACGGCGGGAAATTTTGCCGCGTGGCGGGCGTTCCTGCCGGCGAAGCGGCAGCGCGGTGCGTGGGCACGGAATCCGTCGCCAATCGCGTGGCGGCAAAGTGACGTGCCACGAGAAGTTATGCAATGCCAAAGCGATCTAGACTTTGTCGCTGCGTATGCGTTACCGTCCTCGCCCTCATCCCGGGCCCCTGAACAGGCCCCGCACATTCGTTGCACGATCGCGATTCGTCTCGTTGGAGCGATTTGATGGCGTCCGGATCGGCCGTGTCAGAAAGTGCTCTGACGCCTGCCACGCGGCTGCGCGATCTCGTGCTGCCGGTGGGCATCATTACCAGCGTGCTGGTCATCGTGCTCCCGTTGCCGCCGGCGCTGATGGACGTGCTGCTGTCGGCGAACATCAGCGTCGCCGTGATCATGTTGCTCACCACGATCTACGTGAAGACGCCGCTGGAGTTCAGCATTTTTCCGTCGTTGCTGCTGGCCACCACGCTGGGGCGGCTCGTGCTGAACGTGGCCACGACGCGGTTGATCCTGACGCGTGCCGAAACCCACGGCATGCTGGCAGCCGGCGAAGTCGTGCGCAGCTTCGGCGAATTCGTGGCCGGCGACCGCGTGATCGTGGGCCTGATCATCTTTGCGATCATCATCGTGATCCAGTTTGTGGTGATCACCAAGGGTGCCACGCGTATCAGCGAAGTCGCCGCGCGGTTCGCCTTGGACGGGATGCCCGGCCGCCAAATGGCGATCGACGCCGACTTGAATGCTGGCATCATTGACGAGCGGGAGGCCCAGCGCCGCCGCCAGGAAATCACGCACCAGGCCGACTTCTTCGGGGCCATGGACGGTGCCAGCAAATTCGTCCGCGGCGATGCCATCGCCGGTATCATCATCATCCTGATCAACATCGTCGGCGGCCTGTACATCGGCGTGATCGAAGATGGCATGAGCTTTGCCGAGGCGATCAGCCTGTTTACTCGGCTGACGATCGGCGACGGGCTGGTCAGCCAGGTTCCGGCCTTCTTGATCTCGTTGGCTGCCGGTTTGCTCGTGACCCGCAGCAGCAGCGAAGTGAACTTGCCGCGAGAGTTCCTCGGCCAGCTCCTCGCACGGCCACAGGCCCTGTTCGTCACCGGGGCCTTCTTGGGGCTGCTGGTCTTTACCCAACTGCCGACACTGCCGCTATTGACGATCGGCGGCAGTTGTGTCGGGCTGGCCGTCGCCACGCGCCGTAAGCAGCATCAGCAGGCGGTGGTCGAGGCGCAAACGCAGGCTGCCAAGGTGGCCGAAACCGCCAAGAAGCCTGAGGAGAAAATCGAGGATTACCTGACCGTCGATCCCATGGAGATGGAGATCGGCGTCGGGCTGATCCGGCTGGCCGATCCGAAGCGCGGCGGCGACTTGCTCGAGCGGATTCAACGCGTTCGCCAATCGGTCGCGGCCGAAATGGGCCTGATCCTGCCCAAGGTGCGCATCCGCGACAACATGCGGCTCGATCAGAACACCTATCGCATCAAGATCGCCGACATGTCGGTCGCCGAGGGCACGGCCATGCCCGGCATGTACCTGGCGATCGACTCCGGCATGACGCAGGGCAGGATCGCCGGCATTCCGACCAAGGACCCAGCCTTCGGCACGCCGGCCGTGTGGGTCGATTCGGGCGCGCGCGAGCAGGCCGAGATGCTCGGCTATACGGTCGTCGATCCGGCCGCCGTGCTGGCCACGCACCTCACCGAGGTCGTCCGCCGGCACGGCGACGAGCTGCTCACGCGCGACGCCACGAAGCACCTGATCGACCAGGTCAAGGCCAGCACGCCGGCCGTGGTCGACGAGTTGATCCCCGGCCAGATGAAGTTGGCGGACGTGCAACAGGTCCTGCAGATGTTGCTCCGCGAGCAAGTGCCGATTCGCCATTTGCCGACGATCCTCGAAACGCTGGGCGATTACGCCCCGCGCACCAAGGACCCGATCCTGCTCACCGAGTATGCCCGGCACCGGCTGGCCCGCGTGATCTGCGGCCGCTACCGCAACGCCGAGCACAAATTGTTCGTCGTCACGATCGACCCGGCGCTCGAAGACCGCATCCGCGCGGGTTTCGATCACAACGAGCGAGGGTTGTTCGTCAAGCTGGCCCCGCAGCAGGTCGAAGGCGTCTGCGCGGCCATCGCCCGCGAGATCGAAAAGCTCTCGCGGACGGGGCATCCGCCGGTGTTGTTGGTGAGCCCACAGATTCGCGCCGGTCTGAAGCAGATCACCGCCGCGCACCTGCCGTACCTGGTGGTGCTGAGCTACAACGAAGTGACCCGCGATACGCAGATTGAGTCGCTCGGCATGGTGGCCGAGGCAGTCGGGTAGTCACGCGCGCACACTCCGCACGGAAACGCGAAACATGGATGTGAAATCGTTTCGAGCCGAATCACTGCAAGCCGCGTTGACGCTGGTGCGTCGCGAGCTGGGCCCGGAAGCGGCTGTCCTCCACACGCGCGAAGTCCGTACGGCGCGGATGTTCGGGCTGCTCGGCAACCGCCGGGAGTTCGAGGTCACGGCGTCGGCGCATGTCAATGTCCCCAGCCGGTTGCCGGCACGGTGGAACGGCGCCACGCTGGCCACCTCGGCCGACGCCGGCTTCGACCTGACCCGGCTGCCACCGCGGGATGCGGCGCGCTCGTCGTTTCGCGACGAGATCAAGGGACAGATCGGCGAGCTGCAATCGATGGTCGAAGACCTCTGTCGCCGCTCGTCGCAGCACCATCAGCATGAACTGCCGCCGGAGCTGTTCCAGCTCTACACCGAGCTGATCGACGCCGACGTGAACGAGGACCTGGCCCGCGAGTTGGTGCGCCGCGCGCAGGCCGAGGCCCCGCCGGCCGAATTGGCCGATCACGATGCCCTGCTGGCGCGCATCGCCGCGAGCGTCGAACAAGAGATCGCCGTGGCCGGGCCGATCCAGTGTCCCGGCGACGCGCGCCGCGTGGTCGCCCTGGTGGGTCCGACCGGCGTCGGCAAAACGACGACCATCGCCAAGCTGGCCGCCAATTTCCGGCTGCGCCATAAGCGCCGCGTAGGCCTGATCACCGTCGACACCTACCGCATCGCGGCGGTCGAGCAGTTGCGCACCTACGCGGACATCATCGACTTGCCGATGCACGTGGTTTCGACGCCGCGCGAGATGCGCACGGCCCTGGCGCAACTTGCCGACCAGGAACTGGTGCTCATCGACACCGCCGGCCGCAGCCCCCGCGACGAGGTCAAGCTCCAAGAGCTCAAGGCGTTTCTGGCCGAGGCGCGAGCCGACGAGGTGCATCTCGTAATGTCGAGCGTGGCGGGCACGAGCAGCTTGAAACGCACGGCCGAAGAATTCGCGCTGGTCGGCACGACGGCGATGGTCTTGACCAAGCTCGACGAAGCGGCAGGGCTGGGCAACCTACTGCCGCTGCTGCGCAGTTGCCGGCTGCCACTCAGTTACTTGACCGACGGCCAGAACGTGCCTGACGACATCGCCCCCGCCAACGCCCAGCGGTTGGCGCACGCGATCTTGGGTCTCGAACCTCCTGCCACCTCGACGCACTGAGCGGTCGAGAACTGCCCTCCGCATTCTGAGACGGTTCCCACATGAACGACCAGGCCGAGCTGCTTCGCAAATTGGTCGACCACGCGTCCGACGCGCGGGCGCAGGTCGCGACGCCGAGCGGCGTCGCGCGGCCACGCGTCGTCGCCGTCGCAGCGGGGAAGGGGGGAGTCGGCACCTCGACCGTCGCCGTCAACCTGGCCATCACACTCGCCCAATCGGGCCAGCGCGCCGTCCTGGCCGACTGCGATCTGTTCGGCGGCGACGCCGCTCAGCTCTGCCAGCTCCAGCCGGTCTATTCGATCGCTGACGTCCTGGCCGGTCGCAGAACGGTGCACGAAGTGTTGCTCCGCGGACCTGCGGGCATCCAGGTTCTGCCTGGCGTGTGGGCCCTGGGCGAGCCTTGCGACGCAACGCCCGCGGCACTCCATCGCCTGCTGCTGCAATTCGAAGCGCTCGGCGCACATGCCGATTTCATCGTGCTGGACGTCGGCGCAGCGATGACGCGCCCCGCGCGGCGGCTCTGGCAGGCCGCCGACCGGGTGTTGTTGACGACCACGCCCGATCCGGTGGCCGTGATGGACGCGTACGCCGCTATCAAGGTCCTGATGGCCGGCCACGCGTTGAGCTCGATCCGGCTGCTGGTCAATCAGGCCACCGATCCGCTCATGGCCGCCGACGTGCACGAACGGCTCTCGCGCGCTTGCCGCCGATTTCTCGGGGAGCCCGTTGCGCTGGCCGGACATCTCCCGGCGATCAACCGCGGCGCGGCGCTGTTTACACGGGACGATGCGTCGGGCGTCGCGGCCATGGCCCTGGACCGGATCACGCAGGAACTTGCCGAAGCGCTGCTTGCGCAGCGCGATGCCGCGGCGTCTGGATCGCTCCTCGACTTCACCGCGGCAGCCTGAGCCCTGGCCCTATCGATGTCTCCACGCTCGAACCATCCCCGACTTGACGGCGACGCGGCCCCGGGCAGCGTCCCGCCGCTTGTCGCGCGCAGCGTCGCAGGCGGCGGTCTGCTGGCGCGCGGTTGGATTTTCGTCGCCGATTTCCGCTCAACTCCCGGCCTCGATCTGGTCGATGGTACCGACCGCAGTTGTTCTGCACGTGTCTGTCAAACTCTTCCGATCGGGTCAACTTTAACTCTGCCTCGGTGCACCGCGGACAATCTTGGGACGCAGCTACGCAGGCATCCTCGGTTCGTTGGCATTTGCGACCGTCGTGTTTCGCGCCGCACTCATGGGCAGCGGTGTCGAGGCAACCTGTGCGACGGCCGCGCTGGCCATGACGATTGCCGCCACGGCGGGATTCCTGCTGGGCAGCGTCGCGGAAATGGCCGTCAACGATTCCGTCCGCGCCATCGTGCAAGCACAAATCCAACCCACGGAAACCGGCCAGTCACGTCCTGAACAACGCCCCGCTTGACACAGCGCACCGTGAACCGGTGGCCGCCTGTCCAGCGCTGAATTACGCATAACCAACCTGCCGGGCGCGTCGCCTGAGACGCCGTCCGGCACGAGCGCGGCTCATGAAGAGCCCCACGTCGCATCACGGAGGAAAGCATGGCAACTACCGTCGCTCCTGATGATATTGCGCAGCTTTGGGTCGCTTTCAAAGCTGATCCTGATAATCAGGAGTTGCGGAATCGGCTCGTCGAGCAATACCTGCCGCTCGTCAAGTACAACGGCGAGCGGATCTGGGCCCGGCTGCCCGAGGGTGTTGAGCTCGACGACTTGATCTCGGCCGGCGTGTTCGGCCTGATGGACGCCATCGACTCGTTCGACCTGTCGCGCGGCGTCAAATTCGAGACCTATTGCGTGCCGCGCATTCGCGGGGCGATGCTCGACGAGTTGCGGACCATGGACTGGGTCCCGCGGCTGGTCCGCTCGAAGGCCAGCAAGCTGAACGAAGCCACGAAGTCGCTCGAGGCCAAGTGCGGCCGTTCGCCCACCGAGGCCGAATTGGCCGAGTACATGAGCATCTCCGTCGAAGAGCTCGAGAAGATGATTCTCGACGCCAACGCGGTGAACCTCATCAGCCTGAACAAGAAGTGGTACGAGACCGACAGCTACAAAGACGTCCGCGAAATCGACATTCTCGAGGACAAGAAGGGCGAGGACCCGACGCGCCGGATCCAAAAGGCCGACCTGATGCGTCTGGTCACCAAGGGCCTGAACCGCAACGAGCGGCTGATCATCATCCTCTACTATTACGAAGAGCTGACGATGAAAGAGATCGGCGCGACGCTCGATCTCTCGGAAAGCCGCGTCAGCCAGATGCACAGCTCGATCGTCCAGCGGCTGCAAAACCAGCTCGCCCGCCGCCGCCCCGAGTTCGGCACCTGAACGGGAGGTCTTTGCAAGGCCGCTTCCGATCATCAGAACAGCCCAGGGCCATCCGCCCTGGGCTTTGTTCTTGTCGACGGCAATTCTCTACATGCTCTTGCCGGCCACGGGCCGTGCCTGAACTGTCTCGCGCGCCCGCGGCTGGCGGTCAGCGTTCTTTTGCCCCCCGCGCCGGCGTCGAGTTGCCGCCCGGCAAAGGCGAACGTGCTGGCGAGGCCGGTGCCGAACGTGTTGACCGCCGGCGTCGCGGTCAGATTGCCCGAGTTGTCGTAGTCGAACGCCTGGAACTTCTTGCCGAACGAAGAATAGACCCGGGCCTCGCTCGTCGCCGAGGTACCGAACTTACGACTAACGGCCACCGGATCCTGTGGATCGTCAAGCAGCCAGGAGCGGCCCTGGGTCAGCACTCGCTCGGTATGGCTACGATGCAGCCGAGTCCACCGTTCCTGCCACCTTCTTCTGCGTCCTCACCGGCGTCCTGGCCAAGATCGGCTAGGCGCGATGGACGCGGTGGAGCAGTTTCTGCCCGACGTGTGAACAGCCGAGGGTGCGGTCGAGTCGGTCGATCAGAACCCCTGATGCACCAGCGTCTGCTTGACCTTCTCGACGATCGCCTCTGCCTTCTCCAAATCGAACGGTTCGGTCCCCTTTTTGGCGAACGTCTCCGCCGCGATGCGATTGGCTTCCTGCAGCGCGCCGATCACAAACTCGACCGATCCGCCCGATTCCACCTCTGCTTTCGGCACCGGTACCGCTACCAACAGCAATTTCTGTTTGCGTGAGAAGCGACTCGCCTCGATCTTCGGGATATCGAAATCGCCGAGTGAGCCGGGCACGTAGAAGACGACGTTGATTGCCGGGGTTGAGCCCTTCTCGAAATACACCCCAGATTTCGGTTGCGGATCGCAGGGGCCAAAGTCGTCCGTGCCTACCCACGGACCGCGCTCTTTGGAGATCGACCGTCCCGTCGCACGCAACAAAGCTTCGATGCGCGAACCATCGAGCTCCGGACCGCGAAAGTGCGAGCCAAGCGAAATCATGGCTGCCCTCCCAATCGTGAACCAGCCCAACGCTCAAGGTTCAACGGTCCGGGCTGAGTCTCAACCAACCCTCGCTCCATGCGAATCATATCGCGACGTGACCCACTCGCAACTTCTTTCATTGCCCTACCTTCCAGGAAGCTCTGCGAATACCTCTTGGCCATGTCCTATGTCACACCCCACTTGAGCAGATTACCCTCGAGGTCTTCAAGCCGATAGAGAAATGCCATCCGAGGCGACGTCAGTGCATTGCCGTGAATCCGTCCTGCCGCTCCCCCGGCGTTTGGCGCTGTTCCGCCCGTAACGATATTGAGCGCCAGGCTAGCCAAGGCTACTGACCGCTGACCCGAGGTTGACTTGGGTGAGACCAGTGTCGCGATGTCCAGCGCCTCGCCAACGCCTGGCACGAAGCTGGCCAAGGTGGTTGCTCCGGCGACGGCCATGAAGCCCAACAGCGAGGGCTGGCGGTCCGCTACGGCATCCATCTCGACGTTGGTTGCGAACGCCCTTTGAGCATCTGTTAGGGCGGGTGCGGTCCGCGGCTGAGCGAAGCTCAACTGCGGCAGCATCGAAGTATCGGCCGTATTCCCGTAAGTCAACGGCGCAGGCGTCGAGAATGCGAGCGGCCTGGGCGACGGTGCGGTTTTTGCGAAGAACTGTGGATCGCTGTAAGGGACCCCAGCCCAGCCGGAGAGGAAATGGTGGCAGGAATCAATACTCGGCTCGGCACCTGAACCCGAGGTCTTTGCAAGGCCGCTTCCGACATGAACCAAGCCCAGGGCGTGCCGCCCTGGGCTTGTTTTCATTGCGGCGCCAAGCTTTGCTCGCATGCTTGCGGTTCGGTCATACTTGGGGACGGGCGTTCCTTTCCCATCGAGCAATCTCTGCCGCAGCGCGGCGTGACGTCATGCAGGACAGGACCGACGGCTGGGATTTGAGCGAATTCACGGCCTTCATGGCGCAGGATGCCGGGCGATCGGATCCAACCCGGCGCTCGGCCTTCACGCAGCGGCTGTTCAGCTTGGCGTACTTGCTGGCCATCGCGCCCGGCGCGCTGATCCTCGGCATGCTCCTGTTGCAAAAAGAATTCTTCACGGCCACCTGGCCGGTTTACGTGTGGTGCTCGCTGATGGTGTTGATCGTCGCTTGGGCATCCAGGCGACGATCGCCGGGAGACGCCGTGAGCGTGCATCTTGCCGGCGTGGTGTTGCCCCTGTTTGTCGTGATGTACACCCACAGCAGCTTCCCCATCCCGGCGATCGTGGCAGGAATGCTGGCCGCCGCCTTAATCGTCGGGCGACTGGTCGATGCCGCGCTGGTGATCCGAATTGCTTTGCTTATGGCCTCCGGCACCGCCATAGCCATAGGTTTGCCGCACGCAGAGAATCAATCCCTGAGGCTCGGACTGCAAAGATTCGCCTTGGCGGCGCTGATCGCCGCGGCGTGTTGGGACTTGGCCCGGCTGGTTCGGCAGAAGGCCGTAGAATTGCGGTTGCGCTGGTGGCACTGCCGTCGAGTGTCCGTCGAAGGCCCGCGCAGGTGGCAGTATTCCCTGGCATCCATGTTGATCGCGACGACCTGCGGTGCCGTGTGGTTGGGCGTCGTCCGCTTGACCGGCTTGCCTAGCGGTGTGCAGATTGGCTTCGTCGTCTTGCCGGTGGCCGTGGGCTTGCCGATCGTGTTTGCCGCTCGCCGTGACGCCGCCGCGATGATGATTACCGTGCCTACGGTGTTTGCGTTCCTGGCCATGTTCGGCTGGATGGTGGCGACGCGCGCCGATTGGTGTCCAGAAGGTGTCTATTTCTCGCTGATCGTCTCTTACTTGTTCGGGGTGTTGATATCGGCCCCGTCGCTGGTGGCGAGGTTTCTTAAATCGGCAATGGCCTAACTCGCGAACCGGCGGGCTGCCGACTAAACTGTGCCGCAATCTGCCCGCATCCAATTCGGCACCGCGTTGACCCGCACACGGCGGCCATGCTGCTCCCCGAGGTTTCCATGTCACGATCCGCGTTCGCTCGAGTTGTTCGTTGCGCGCTGCTTATGCTGGCATATGGGTCGCTGGTGCCGGCGTGCCTGGCCGCGCCGCCGCGGGTGCTGCCCGAGGGCCAGGTGCCCGATGATCGGCGCTTGCAGCCGCTCGTGACGCTCAACGGCTATTTCCCCTTCGCGCCGCCCGAATCGGCCGAGGCCTGGTCGAAACGCGCCGTCGAGCTCCGCCGGCAGTTGCTCGTCTCGCAAGGGTTGTGGCCGCTGCCCGAGCCGACGCCGCTGCGGGCCACGATTCACGGGCGCGTCGACCGCCCCGAATACACCGTTGAAAAGGTCTTCTTCGAAAGCCTCCCCGGCTTCTTCGTGACAGGCAATCTCTATCGGCCCAAGCACAAGACCGGGCGGCGCCCCGGCGTGTTGTGCCCGCATGGACACTGGGCCAATGGGCGCTTTTACGACGCCGGCGAAAAGCAAATCCGCCAGGACCTGGTCAACGGCGCCGAACGGTTCGAATTGGCCGGCCGGTATCCGTTGCAGGCCCGTTGCGTGCAGCTGGCGCGGATGGGTTGTGTCGTCTTTCATTACGACATGATCGGCTATGCCGACAGCACGCAACTCGATCATCGCGCCGGCCCGCGCGAAAGCATGAACTCGGCCACCGATTGGGGCTTTTTCAGCCCGCAGGCCGAATTGCGCTTGCAATCGATCATGGGCCTGCAGACTTACGATTCGCTGCGTGCGCTCGATTTTCTCACGTCGCTCGAGGACGTTGACGCCACGCGGATCGGCGTGACGGGCGCCAGCGGCGGCGGCACGCAAACCTTTATGCTCTGCGCGATCGACGATCGCCCCACAGCGGCCTTTCCGGCGGTGATGGTCTCAACCGCCATGCAAGGCGGCTGCACCTGCGAAAACGCCGACTACCTGCGCGTGCGTACCGGCAACGTCGAGATCGCCGCGCTGACGGCGCCGCGCCCCTTGGGCATGGTCGCGGCCGACGACTGGACCAAGGAGATCGCCACCAAGGGACTGCCCGAGTTGCAAAAGCTGTACGCGGTGCTCGGTGTGCCCGACCGGGTGATGGCGAAACCGCTGCTGCACTTCCCGCACAATTACAACTATGTCAGCCGGGCGGTGATGTATTCCTGGTTCAACAAGCATTTGAACCTGGGGTTTGAAGACCCGATCGTCGAGGAGGATTTTCAGCCGCTGTCGATCCCCGAAATGCACGTCTGGGATGAAGCGCATCCGAAGCCTCCCGCGGGTGCGGCCTTCGAGCGGATGCTCGTGCGGCAGATGGCCGAGGCCGCGGACAAGCAGCTTCGGCAATCGATTCCACGCGACGCCGAGTCGCTGGCCCGGTACCGAGATGTCGTGGGCGGGGCCTATCATGCGATCGTTGGGCCGCTGCCGGCGCCCTCCGACGTGCACCTGGAACCGCTCGGCACCGACGCTTACGAAGGAGCAGACCTGCATCGCTTCCTGGTGCGTAACCAGCGCAACGGTGCCGCGCTACCGGTGATCGCCCTGGCAGCCAAGGACTGGAACCGCGAGCGCTTCGTGTTCTGGCTGAGCGAGCGTGGCAAGGCCGGCCTGTTTGCCGACGACGGCAAACCGCTGCCGGCGGTCACCCGGCTGATCGCGGGCGGAAGCGCGGTGGTCGGCGTCGACCTGATCGGCCAAGGCGAGTTCTCGGCCGACGGCCAACCGCTCGCCGTCGCGCGGCTGGTGGATCGGCAGAAGAATGGACAGCCTGGATTCGCCGGCTATACGTTCGGCTATAACGACCCGTTGGTGGTCCAACGCGCGCACGACATCTTGACCCTCGTGGCTAGCGCGCGGCAGGTGCATCCCGAGGCGACGATCGACCTGGTGGCCGTCGCAGGTGCCGCGCCCTATGCGGCGCTGGCCCGGGCCATCTCTGGCGATCAGATTCGCCGCGCGGCGATCGATACGGAAGGCTTTCGATTTGCCGCGCTGACGTCGATCGATCAACCCCAGTTTCTGCCCGGGGCAGTCAAGTACGGCGATCTGCCGGGACTTTTGTCGCTGGCGGCGCCGCACGAGCTTTGGATCGGCGGTGAACCGCAGGGCCGTGACTTGCCCGAGGTCCGGGCCGCGTTTGAGGCTGCCGGCAGCGCAGATCAGCTCGCCGCCGGGGCAGGAGTCGACGCCATTGCCGACTGGTTGTTGCGCTGAGCGGACGAACGCAATCCTCGTGCGTTACCGTGATTTGAAGCGGCTATGCCGATCGCTACGAGCGGCCCGGGCAACCGAGCGGGCAGTCATTTGATCGGCGTACCGCAGCTCGAGCGCCACGAGTTGTGCCTCGAGCCAGCGGGCGAACTCGGCAAAGGGATGCTCTTGATCGAGCAAGACGGGCTCATCCGCACCGGCTTGATCGGTGGGCGAGTTCAGTCGGTTGCGATCGGACGTCATGGGTCCGGCCCCCTCTTACGTGTTCCGTGGTGGCCTGCGTCTCTGCAGAAGGCGAGCCCGATCCGTTGAGCGGCCACTCCCCGGGCCCGCGTTGGGGCCGTGCCCGGCTGCCGATCCGATCGCTGCTCCACACTCCCTCTACGTGACTGATACGTTCGACACGGTAAAGATGTTCAGGTTCGCGCAACCCGAACGGCGGCCGGTTGCCGGAAGCGGCAGCAGCGCCGTCCGATGCGCAAAAAAAAACCGCCGCGCGGCGGTGTGGGTTGTGGCGCCGCGCGGACGGGGAAATCCGCCACGCCAAGAGCGTCGGCGGTAGGAGCAAGATGCTCGTTTTTCGGGATTCAATTCCGACGGCCCACTCGCGCGCAGGGCAGGCAAGTGGACCGCGGTCGGCCGGTCGTTTTCACCTCAATTTGACGTGTCGCCGGCCGGCTTCTTTTTCTTCTTGACCGGCGGCTTGGCGTCCTTGCCCTTCTTTTGCATGAAGCGGGCAATCGCCTGGGCACCGTTCTTCAGTTCGGTTTCGTCAAGTCCTCCGTCGCCGTTGGCGTCGAGCCGGCCAAAGGCCTGCTGCAGCCGCGGCGGGCACTCGCTCTCCGAGATCAGGCCGTCGCCATCGCTATCGGTTTGCATGATCCGCGCCACGAGCTGCTCGATCCCCGGGGGACCGTCGCCCGCGCCCGGGCGGCCGGGTCTGCCTGGCGGTCCGTGCAGCTCCTGTTCGCTGACTGCTCCATCGCCATCCAGATCGAGCTTCTTCAGCGCTTCGCCGGCGGCGGCAAGCTCCGACGATGACAGCGCGTGGTCGCCGTCGCTATCGAGGGCCTCCATCAACCGGCGGCCCAAGGGATCGCCCGAAGGGCCATCCGGACGTCCCGGCGGACCGTCGCCCGACGGCGGGCCACCGGGCCGCAGTTCGCGCATCGCCGTCAGGAACTCGTCGCGGCTCATCGCGCCGTCGCCGTCGCGGTCGCCGCGCTGCACCAACATGGCAAACATTCCACGACGCTCTTCGGGCAGTTCGTCTTCGGTCACGACTCCGTCGCCGTTGGCGTCGGCCAATGTGAATAGCTGACCGGGATCGGGGCGCCCCGGTTGTCCTTCACCCGGGGGCCCACCGGCCTGGCGGCGCCGCTCGCGCATGGCCTGGGCGTCGGGCAAGGGGCGATCGGGCCGGTTCGATTCGAGCCCGGCGACAAATTCGTCCTTACTCAAGCGTTCGTCGCCGTCCTTGTCGCCTTGCGTCATCAGGCGGCGAAACAACCGCCGCTTGGCCTCGGGAATCTCGTCGCGCGAAACGAAACCGTCTTGATTGGTGTCCATTTCGGCGAACAGCGCGGCCGGATCCTCGCCCGGCTGCGCCGGTGGATTCTGGGGTGGCGCGCCGTCGCCCGGCTCATCGGCCAGGGCAGGGGCCCCCAGCCAGGCCAGCACGATCATGGCAGAAAGGGTGCGGATGAACGCCATTGCGGGCTCCTCGCAGGAGGGTAACAGGCCTGATCTCGAGACACGCCACACATTCTAAACCGCCGCCAGGCCGCAAAGTTTCGCAGCCGGCGGTGGCAATGGCAGCAGACCGCGCCAGGCCTGCCAGCAAGCCTGGCCAATTCTCAGGGTTCCCCAAGCCGCCGGGCCCCCGGGTCCGACTGCCTGCCCTTGTTGGTTTTCCAGGGGCAGGCCTACAATCCGCCCGGCCCCGACGGCCCCCGAGGCGGGTGGCGCGGGCCGTAGGGCCACCTTGCCGCGAACCGGTCGCGGCTGGGCCACGTATGACAGTTACAGCGCCTCCGCGGATCGTAACCGGCCACGGCCGGCACGACCCCGCGCAACAGGCCAGGAGTCGATCGCGTCGCGCGAATTGTCCATCGCGCCAACGCGAAGAAAGGAGTCGGTGGCGGTCGCACGTGTTGGCTCGACGCAACCGCCTGAATCGCCCGGCGCGCTTCGCGCGAATCGGCCGGTTTTCCCCGTCGTGGCGTCGCAATTTGTCCACGCGCGCCGACACGGGACAACGTCGTCGCGCCACGTCATCGCGGTTCGTTCCCTGCAACCCATAAAGCTACGATCGAGGAGGTTTTTTTCAGCCGCGTTGCGTCCCTGGTCGATGAAACGGGTGCGATCCTTTCCGTGCCCGCAAGGTCGATCTGCGATTGACAGGGAGCGCGGCGCCGGCAAGTCGTGTGTCAGGCCTAACGGTCGTCAGCCCTCGTGGCGAGGCGTGCCTGCGGCGAAGAGGTTTCAACGGCGAACATCTCCAGTGCCCTGTCGGGCCAGCCGTTGAGACAAGCCGCCAAGGTGCTCGCGCGAACGACGATCACGACCCGTCCACCCGGCGTTCGTTCCGGTCACCACCAAGCACTCGGCCCAAAGCTCGTCATCGAGGAACCGTTGTCGATGGATTCCTTGTCACGCGAGCCCGGCCCTGGGGAGGAAGAAATGCAGATCTACGGCCCATCGCACGTTCACGGCCCGCAGTCGGTCAGTGCTCCGCACGCGTTGCGAAACACGGCTCCCGCTGCGCCCTCGGTTTCGAGCTCGCCGAGCGACGAATTACAACTCTCGGACGTCGGCCGGTTGGTCGATGCCGTGCGCGACCTGCCCGATATCCGCGCCGATCGCGTCGCGGCCATCAAGGCGCAGATCGCTAACGGCACCTATGCCAACGATCACAAGCTCGACGTCGCCGTCTCGCGGTTGCTCGACGAGATTGCCTGATCTCATGGTCGGCCGGCCGCGAGACCGGGATGCGGCGCCGCGGCGGTGGTTGCGCCTCGCCGCGGCGTGCAACTCCTCATAACCGGGGCGAAACCAGGTCGCACGGGCCTGGCCCCGACTCCAAAGCGTCTTGTTTCGCCTGCGCATTGCCTTACGATAGATACGCAGGGAAGGGCTCGCTCGCGGGGCCGTGTAGACCTGGTACTGACGTGCGTCCCGGCTGGGCGCCGAGCTTCGGCATGACTCAAGTAATCGAAACCCCGCACGCGGAGCCCGGCCGCTTTTCGCTCGGCGAGGTGCACGTCTCGCTGACGCCGCTGGAGCGGTTTCAGGAGTTCCTGCAAAGCCGTGGTAAGCGCGTGACGCAAGAGCGGCGCACGATCGTCGAAGAGGTGTTTCGCAATCACGAGCACTTCGACGCCGACAACCTCCTCGAATTGCTGAACCGCAACGTGCCCGGACATCGGGTCAGCCGCCCGACCGTCTACCGCACGCTGACCCAGTTGGTCGAGGCGGGCCTGTTGCGGAAAATGACCCTCGGCGGCCGCGCCGTCTACGAGCACGACTACGGCTATCCGCAGCACGATCACCTGCACTGCCAAAAGTGCGACAAGTTGATCGAGTTTTCCAGCGACGAGATCAAGCCGCTCCGCGACGCCGTGGCTCGCGAGCATAACTTCCGCGTGCTCGGGCATCGCTTGATCATCAGCGGCATCTGTGCCGACTGCAGCCGGCCCGCACGGCCATCGCGGCGGTTGGACCGGATTTGACACCGGGTCGAATCGCGCACCACGCTTCAGACGCGGATTTCCGCATCTTCGCCGGCGGCCAAATCGTCGGCATAGCGCTTCCGGATCGGCGCGATTTCCTCGGCGATAAACTCATCGACCTGCTGCGGCGCGCGGCCGACAAAGCGCGCCGGGTCGAGCGCTTGATTCCAGTCGATGCCGGCGAAGGCGGCATCGCCCTGCAGCCGCGCGATCAAATCGTTTTCGCCGCCGTGCTCCTTAACCACCCGGCCTGCTTCGAGGCTGTGCTGGCGGATTCGCTCGTGCAGATCCTGGCGGTCGCCGCCCCGCGCAACCGCCGCCATGAGCACGTTCTCCGTGGCCATGAAGGGCAACTCGGCCGCCAGGTTTCGGGCGATCACGCGTGGGTACACGACCAAATCGTCCGACACATTGGCATACAGCAACAGCAACGCGTCGATCCCCAGAAAGGCCTGCGGCAACGTCAGCCGCCGGTTGGCGCTGTCGTCGAGGGTGCGTTCCAGCCATTGCGTGGCAGCCGTGGCCGCGGCGCTCGCATCGAGGCTCATCACGAACCGCGCCAACGCACAGATCCGCTCGGCGCGCATCGGGTTGCGCTTGTAAGCCATGGCCGACGAGCCGATCTGGTGCTTTTCGAACGGTTCCTCGAGCTCCTTGCGGCCCTGCAGCAAGCGCAAATCGGTCGCAGCCTTGTGCGCGCTTTGGGCGATGCCGGATAGCGTGTTGATGATCTGCGTATCGACCTTGCGCGAGTAGGTCTGGCCAGTGACGGGGTACGCGTCGGCAAAACCGAGCTTCGCGGCGACACGGCGTTCGAGCTCGCGGACTTTGGCGTGATCGCCGCCGAACAGCTCCAGAAAGCTGGCCTGTGTGCCTGTCGTGCCCTTCACGCCCCGCAGCCGTAGCTGCTCCAGCCGGTGTTCGACTTCCACGAGGTCTTGCACCAGGTCATACGCCCACAAGCAGGCCCGTTTACCGACGGTCGTGGGCTGGGCCGGCTGAAAGTGCGTGAAGCCTAGGCAAGCGAGCCCGCGCTGCTCCGCGGCAAACTGCGCCAGACGGTCGATGACCTGGACGAGGCGCCGCCGCACCAGGCCGAGCGATTCGCGGATCAGGATCAGATCGGTGTTGTCGGTGACGTAGCAGCTCGTCGCGCCCCAGTGAATCACGCCGCGGGCCTCGGGACAGTCGTCGCCATAGGCGTGCACGTGCGCCATCACGTCGTGACGCAATTTCCGCTCGTAGCGCTCGGCCGCGTCGAAGTCGACCGTGTCGACGTGCCTCCGCAACTGCTCGAGCTGCGCGGCGCTGATCGGCAACCCCAGCTCGGCCTCGGCTTCGGCCAGCGCCACCCAGCAGCGGCGCCAGGTGGTGAACTTACGGCGCGGGCTCCAAAGGGCGCTCATCGCCGACGAGGCATAACGCTCGTTGAGAGGGTTTTGATATTGGTCCAAGGACATGTCCAGCGATGGTTCCCGCCAAAGGTAGGGAGCGTTGACCGCGAAAACTCGATTCTAAGCCGCCTGCACAGATTGCTCCAGCGCGGCCCGAATCGGCAAGTAAAACATTTCGCCATTTCGTAGCGAAAGCTTGTGCGCTCTGGTAAGGTCTGGCCTGCTCCGCGACACGGGAGAGCGCCGCACGTTTGACGTGCGTTGGTTGTCGCGAGCGTCTTGCACACCGGAACAGTTCTTTCGCCGTCCCGCAAGGAAGCGATCGGGCCGCCAGGCGGCTTGTGTCTCTTCTCGCCGCGGAACGCGCGACGAGGGAGAAGCGGCATGCTTTTGGGTCCTATCCGGGCAGCGTTCTGCGCTGCCACGGCGCTGGCATTGTCGTTGGCTTGGGTCACCCCCTGTTACGCGCAACTGCGGCCGCAGTCGACTTTGCGTTATGACCCGCGCGTGATTCGCTACGATTTCGAGCGCGACGAAGTGTACGTGGCCTACAGCAGCGTTACTCGCGCGCCCGGCTATCTCCCCGGCGGCGACGTGGCGTACATCGGCAACCGGCTCGATGACTTCCGTTATACGGGCCCCCCCGGCACGGGCGGCATCTACGACGCGCTCGGCGAGTCCTATCGCCGGCGCAAACTCGATCCGAAGAAGTATCGACACCGGATCCATTACCCGTCGGCCTTCGAATCGTGGTAAACCGCGCTGCTTCAATCAGGCCAGGGGAGTGCCCGGCGACAACCTCGGCCGCAGCTTACGTGCGAAGGGCCCGCTCGCTGCCGACCAATGTGCCGGCCGAACAGCACGAGTTACATATTCGTCGCATCGTCGCTGTCGCCCCCGGCGACCAGGGCATCGAGCGCGGCGGCCAACTCGCGATCGTGGGCATTCGACTCGGCGTAAATCCGGCAAATTCGCCAACTCATCGGCAGCCGGCGAAAGATCTCGTGATCGTTCAGCGGCCGGGCTCGTCCCGTGGTCGCCTCGTACAGGTAATTCTGACCGGCGGCGGGCCCGCGCGTTCCGGGGCGATGGACATGCCGTGCCAAGTCCACTCGCAACGGCAGGTCGGCCAGCGCCGACGGTAACAGTCGCCGCACAGCTTGCTCGACATACTCATCGCGACTGAACAGGCTGGCATGCTCGGACTGCTGCGGATCGAAAAAGATGGTCCGTTCGCAAGCCGTCTTCCACCGCAGTCGCCGCGTCAGCAGATCCTGCCACTGGCGTCCCAGCTCGCGCAAGACGAGGTCGTCTGCCTGCCGCCAGCGGCCCACGTCGATCAACAGCGACCATTCGGTCAGCCGCTGAAACTCGGCCAGGTGCGTCAACGGGTTGCCCAGGAACAGATGCTCGCCGCTGGCGGCAAACAGGTCGGCCAGGCCCAGATCGATGGCCCTCACCGTGCGATGAAAATACACCGTGCGGAACAATTCGGCCCGCACGCCGAGAAACCGCACCAGCGACGACAGTCCGCGCTCGTGAATCGCAAGGCCTTCGTCCGTGAAGAAGCTGTAGTGCAGCAGCCGTTCCAGGTCGAACGCCCGCACGCTGTAGCCCGACATGTAAGCGTCGCGGAGCACGAAATCGAGATTGTCGACCGTATACAGGCCCGAGAAGAGACTCCGGAGCAGTCGCAGCCAGCGCGGAGCCTCTGCGGCGGCGGCATCGGCCGAGGGCCGAGTCATCAAACAGGCAACCTGGCGGGCATCCAGTTCTTCGTCCGCGGCAAGTTGCGCTTGCGGCGTGCGGCGCACGCCGCGGATCAGCTCGCCCAGCTCGTCGACGATGATCCGGGCGCCGATCGTCTCGTGGGTGATGCCATACCGCGCCAGGAAATGCGTGTCGAAAAAATGGCCGAAAGGGCCGTGCCCGACGTCGTGCAGCAGGGCCGCCAGGCGGAGCAGGCACTCGACGTATCCCCGGCTCGGACAATCGGGGCAGACCTCGCGCAAGCTGTCGTACAGGCTGGCCGTCGCGCGGCTGGCCAGGTGCATGGCCCCCAGGACGTGCTGGAACCGCGTGTGCTCGGCCGTGGGGAACACCCACCAGGCTGTCTGTAACTGGTGAATCTGCCGGAGGCGCTGGACCCAGGGATGGTCGATCAGCACTTCTTCGGCCGTCTCGCCGGCCGGCAGATCGGTGCTGGCCGTAAACGACAGATAGCCGTGAACCGCGTCATGCACCAGGCTCTCACGTGAAAAACTCTTCATCGACGCCCATTATCTCCGTCGAGTCGCGCGCGGTCGACCGAAAGTCAGGCCAGAGACCGGTTTTGGAGACCCGCCGGTGCGGCCCCTTCTCGGTGGGGTGGCTCCCGGCAGCTGCACGGAGCCCCGCGCGGCGGTTGCTAGCGGTGGGTGACTGCAGATAAAGTTCAGCAGGCGCCGCGGGATTTTTGCGCATGCCGCGTAGATTCGGCTGGCGCGCATGCAATCGCTAAACTTCCGCGCTCGTACGGCCCGACGATGAGGATGCGCCTGAGCAGGACGCGGACTCATTCAGGAGGAATTGTGGTGCTTCGTCCCTTCATGTTGGCGGTTGTGTGTGCCGGTTGGGTAACTCTTGCGGGCACGGCCGCTGCCGCTCCTCCCAGCCAGGAGCTGCTTCCGAAGACGACGGTCGGCTACCTGTCGGTGGGCAACTGGGAGACTCTCTCCCAGAAATGGAGCGAAACTCAGCTGGCCGAGCTGATCAACGACCCGGTGATGAAGCCGTTCGTCGACGATCTGCAAGCGCAGCTCGAAGCCAAGTGGACCAAGTCGCACACCAAGCTCGGTGTGCATTGGGGCGATCTCAAAGACTTGCCCCGCGGCGAAGTCGCGCTGGCCATGATCTATAGCGGCCAGGGGCAACCAGCCGTCGCGCTCTTGGCCGATGTGACCGGCAATGTCGACGCCGGCCGCCAGTTCCTCGATGACCTGGTCAAGCGTCTGGAAGAGCAAGGCGCCAAGCGCAGCGAACGCAAGGTGGGCGATCATCAGATCGTCGTACTCGACTTCCCGAAACAGGAAGGCGACGATCACGAGCGCCAGTCGGCCTATTCGCTGGCCGGCGAGCTGTTCGTCGCCGCCGACAATCTGGCCGTCGTCCAGGGCATCCTCGGCCGCCTCGACGGCGGTGCCAAGGACACGCTGAGCACGGTCGAAGCCTATCAGCACGTCAACCAGGCCTGTGCCTCGGAAGCGGGCGAAGTGGCACCTCACGTCCGCTGGTTCGTCGAGCCGTTCGGTTTCGCCGACGGCGTTCGCGCCGGCCGCCCCGAACGGAAGCAAAAGAGCACCGACATCATCAAGGTGCTGAAGAACCAGGGTTTCACCGCGGTCCGCGGTGCCGGCGGCTTCGTCAATCTGGCCACGCAGGGCTACGAAATTCTGCACCGCACGAAGGTCTACGCCCCGAAGCCGTACGAGCTGGCCATGCGGATGGCCGTCCTGCCCAACGAACGCGAACTGAGTCCGCAAAAGTGGGTTCCGCTCGACGTGGCCAGCTATGCCACGTTGCACGTCGATATCCAGAACGCCTTCGAGCGGTTCAGCACGATGTTCGACGAGCTGTTCGGCGAAGGTGAAAAGGGCGTCTTCGAAGACGTGTTGGAAAGCATCAAGACGGACGAAAACGGCCCAATGGTCGATATCCGCCACGATATCGTCGCCCGGTTGGGCAGCCGGGTGTCGATCATTTCGGATTACCGCCTGCCGGTCACGGTCTCGAGCCAGCGTCGCGTGATTGCCGTCGAGATCAAGGAAGGCGAAACCGACGCCCTGGCCGAAACCATCGCCAAGTCGATGCGGCCCGATCCGACGGCCAAGGAACGCAAGTTCCGCGACCAAACGATCTGGGAGATCGTGCCGGAAGAAGACGTGCCCCCGCCGGTCGAACTCGAACTGGAAATCGAAGGCGCGGACCTGGGCGCCGAAGAAGAGATGGCCGAAGGCGAAAACGCCGAAGAGGACTTCGCACTGCCCAACTCGGCCATCTGCGTGGCGCATGGTCACATGTTCATGGGCACCCACGTCGATGTGATCGAGAAAGTGCTGGCCAAGTTCGAAGACGACCAACGGCTGCTCAGCGAAACACCCGACTTCCAACAGGTCTATTCGCAGATGGGCGCGGTGCATGCCGACGGAGGGTGTGCGCTGGTCTTCTCCAGGACTGACGAGGAGATGCGGGCCAACTACGAACTGCTCAAGGCCGGCAAGATGCCCGAGTCGGAAACCGGCATGGGCCGGATCCTCAATGCCCTGCTGGCCCCGGATGCAGAGCCGAACGCTCCGCCGCGCGAGGCCGAAATCGACGCCAGCAAGCTGCCCGACTATCAAGTGGTGCGGCGTTATCTGGGTCCGTCGGGCGCGTTCGTCAAGAGCGTGGATGACGGCTGGTTCATCGTCGGCATGCTATTGCGTAAAGAGCCGTCGAGCGAATCGCCGGCAGAGCCGGCAGCAGCGCCCGAGTTGAACGCCAATCTCGAAGGCCGGTTGCAACCGGCGCAGATCCCGGGCCGCGGAGTGAAGCGGCAGTAAAAAGGGTACGCGGCCGATTAAGGGCGTGCGGTTTGGCACCACCTTAATCCACTTTCATGCTACCGCGGCATGCCGGTTGCACCCCGGCGTGTGCAGGTCTTTTCATGGCGAAAAGGCTGGCGAATTGCCGCGCCACAGGGCAAGGTTGCCCGGTTGCGCGGCAAATTCGCTCCCCCCTCCACGGCGGCCACGCTGCGGTCGCCTGCCTTTCTGCCGTCCGGGAAGAACATGCAACGACGACTGACTGCGCCGCCGCGCCCGCGCGTCACGAATCATCTTGAACCACTCCACACACCTCACGAGCCTCGCACGCTCCATGGTCCACCCGCGGGGGAAGTCGTCGATCAATCGACGACGTACGGCCGGCTTTGGACCTTGGCCCAGAACCTTTGGTGGACCTGGCACCCCGAGGTTATGGCCATCTTTCGCGACCTCGAACCCGTTCGCTGGCGCCAGTTGGATCACAATCCGGTCGCGCTGCTGTCCGAGTTCTCGGCCCAGCGCCTGGAACAACGCGCCAACGAACTCGTGCTCCATAGCCGCATTCATTACGCTTATCGCAGGCTCAACGAGTACCTGCACACAACGGGTACCTGGGCCGACACCCACGTCGGCATGCTACGGGCCAAGCCCGTGGCTTATTTCTCGGCCGAGTTCGGCCTGCACGAGTCGCTGCCGATCTATTCGGGCGGCCTGGGCGTGCTGGCCGGCGACCATCTGAAAAGCGCCTCGGATCTGGGTGTGCCGCTGGTGGCGGTGGGTCTGTTTTACGACCAGGGTTACTTTAATCAGCGGCTCAACCGCGACGGCTGGCAGCAGGAAGAGTATCTCGACGTCGAAGTCGGGCTGCTGCCGATCACGCCGGCGAGAACCGCCACGGGCGAACCGCTGACGATCTCGATCGCCACGCGCGGGCACAGCCTGCTGGCGCGGGTATGGGAGGTGCGCGCGGGACGCTGCCGGCTGCTGCTGCTCGATTCGGATATCGAAGGCAACCGGATGGAAGACCGCGAGGTCACGGCCCGGCTGTACGGCGGCGATCATCGCTGCCGGCTGCGCCAGGAGCTGCTGCTGGGCGTTGGCGGCGTCAAGGCGCTGACTGCCCTGGGCATCCGCCCCGGCGTGTTGCACCTGAATGAAGGCCACAGCGCGTTTGCCACGCTCGAACTGACGCACGACCGGATGTGCGAGTCGGGATTGAGCTTTGAAGATGCCGCGCGCGAAGTGGCACAACTCACGACCTTCACCACGCACACGCCGGTGCCGGCCGGACACGATCGATTCTCGGCGGGAGATATCGAAGAACACCTAGGCCCGTTGCGCGATTCGCTGGGCTTGTCGCACGACGAATTGATGCGTCTGGGCCGGGTCGATTCTGACAACCCGCAAGAGCCGTTCTGCATGACGGTGCTGGCCCTGAAGATGTCGCGGCGAGCCAACGGCGTTTCGGCCGAACACGGCCGCGTCAGCCGCCGGATGTGGCAGGTGCTGTGGCCGCAACGCGATCTTGAAACGGTACCGATCGGCCACATCACCAACGGCGTGCACATCCACTCCTGGCTGGCCCCGCAGATGCATCAGTTGTTCGACCGGCACCTCGGGACGAAATGGCATCGCTATTGCGGCCAGGCGGAGACTTGGGCGGGCATCGACGCGATTCCCGACGGAGAAATCTGGGAAACGCACCAGGTGCTCAAACTGCGGCTGATCGATTTCGTGCGGCGCCGCAGTGCCCGTACGGCCAGCCGCCGCGGCCAATCGATCGAACAAGTCGAGGCGGCCCGGGCCGCGCTTTCGCCCGACACGCTGCTGGTCGGTTTCGGCCGGCGGTTTGCCACGTACAAGCGTGCCACGCTGCTGGCGACCGAGCTCGACCGCCTGGCGGCGCTGGTCAATAGCACGCAGCGTCCGGTGCAGTTCGTCTACGCCGGCAAGGCACATCCCCACGACGAGCCCGGAAAGCAGTTGCTTTGGGAAATCGCCCAACTGACGACCGATCCGCGGTTCATCGGCAAGTTCGTCTTCGTCGAAGACTACGACATCAACGTCGGCCGGCATCTCGTCCAGGGTGTTGACGTCTGGCTCAATACTCCGCGCCGGCCGCTCGAAGCATCGGGCACGAGCGGGCAGAAGGTCGTGCTCAACGGTGGCTTGAATCTGTCGGTGCTCGACGGCTGGTGGGCCGAGGCCTACGACGGCCTCAACGGCTTTGCCATTGGCAAGGGGCAAACGCACGTCGCCATCGACATTCAGGACTCGCGCGACAGCGACGATCTCTACGACGTGCTCGAGCAACAAGTCTTGCCACTCTATTACGACCGCGACCGAGACGGCATCCCCGTCGCGTGGATCGCGCGGATGAAACATGCCATGCGGACGCTTGGCTGGCGGTTTAGCGCCGATCGAATGGTGATGGAATACGCGATGCATGCGTATTTGCGGGCCGCCGGCGGCATGTCGTGTGACATGCCGTGACGCAAACGGCACGTCAGCTCCGACTCGGCGCGCATCAGTCGAGGTCAACTCCTTGGCAAGGAAAGTCTCCATGAAGCGGATCGGCATCCTCACCAGCGGCGGCGACTGCCCCGGACTGAACGCAGTCATCCGGGGAACCGTGAAAAGCGCCATCCAATTGGGCTACGAGGTGGTGGGCTTCTTGAAGGGCTACGAGGGACTGGTCGACCCGGTCACGTATATCCCGCTCAATGAGCGCAACACCAGCGGCATTCTCAACCAGGGCGGGACGATTCTCGGTTCGACCAACCGTGGGCGTTTCACCACCCGCAGTGGGGTCGACGACCGCCAGGAGCTCGATCCTGAGCTGGTCCGCGCCGTAGCCCTGACGGTCGATCAATTGGCGCTGGCCGGCCTGGTTTGCATCGGCGGCGACGGGTCACTTGGCATTGCCGAGCAACTCAACAACGCCGGCATCCCCGTGGTCGGCGTGCCCAAGACGATCGACAACGACCTGCTGTGCACGGCCTATACATTCGGCTTCGACAGCGCCGTGGCCTGCGCCACCGACGCGCTCGATCGAATGCACACCACCGCGGCCTCGCACGAGCGCGTGATGGTGCTCGAGGTCATGGGCCGCCACGCCGGCTGGATTGCGCTGCACTCGGGCGTGGCGGGCGGTGCCGACGTGATCTTGATCCCGGAGATCCCCTGGACGTTCGATTACGTGTGCCAAAAGATTCTCGATCGCGAGAAAAAGGGCAAGCGGTTCACGCTGCTCAGCGTCGCCGAAGGTGCCAACCTGCCCGACGGGAGCCTCGTCACCTCGGAAGGCAACGGTGCAGGACAGGCCCGACTGGGCGGCGTGGGTGAGATTGTTGCCCGCGAGATCACGCGGCGCATCGGCCGCGAGACGCGCTGCGTGGTGCTGGGCCATTTGCAGCGCGGCGGCCCCCCGACGACGTTCGACCGCGTGTTGGCCACGCAATTCGGCGTGCATGCCGTGCGTCTGATTCATCATCGCCGCTTCGGCGAAATGATTTGTTTCGTGCCGCCGCGGATCGGCAGCGTGCCGATTCGCGACGCCGTTTGCAGGTTGAGCCGAGTCGATCCCCAGGATTCGGCCGTGTTGGCCGCGCGGGCGCTCGGCATCAGCTTTGGCGACTGTGAGCCCGGCCGCAGCCCGTTCGCCAATTTTGATGCGAGCGTGTACGAACCGACGCTTGTGGCGAATTAGTTGGCAGGGGCATTTCCTTCGCCCTACAATTACCTCGTTCGTCCGCCGCAGCGTCACGGCGGACTGCGCAAGAACTTGATGCACTGCACTGCGGGTCACCAGGGCATGACCGGTCGCAGAGTTAGCCGCGCAAGATTTGTCTTGTTTGCGCTCACCCCCGTTGCGGTGTTGGCGGTGGGGGGCGAATCGGCGTTGCGGATCTGCGGCTTTCGCTTTAACCCGCACGATTTGAATCGGCCGGTATTCGAGCGCTCGAGCGCAGGGTATATCGAGACCTCCGACTTCTTTACCGACGAAACGCGCTTTGTGCCGTCGCCGTTTTGCGTGCCGCAACGGCTGCCGGCCATCAAGCCGCCGGGCACGACGCGGGTGGCCTTGCTCGGCGCATCGAGCGTGTACTTGTTGGGCACTGCCGAAGACCTTGCGGAACAGATTCGGCGGACCACCGGCAAACCCGTCGAAGTGCTTAATTTTGGTCTGCTCGGCTGCGGTTCTGATCGGGTGGTCCTCGCCGCTCGCGAAGCCCTCGAGCTTGATGCGGACATCGTCGTGGTCTATTGCGGGCACAACACGTTCACCAGCTTTTCCGACCCGCGCTGTTACTCGGTGCCGCCCTTTGGTTTGCGTGGCGTCGTGCGTCATTCGCGCGTCGTGCAGGCCGCCTGGTACGTGGCCGACAGGGTGCAACGGCAGCACAATCCAGCGGTCCACCCCGGCACGCAAAACTTTTTTGCACAGCAGAAGACGTATTCCGAAGCAGAGAAGCAGCAGCGCTATCGTGAATTCGAGGAGCATTTGCGCGAGATTGCCCGGCTGTGCCAACGCGCCAGACGACGCCTGATCTTTTCCACGTTGGCGTACAACGTGCTGTTGCCCCCATACGTCCACGGTAGCCGGTTCGAGCTAAGCCAGGTCAAGGGAATGTCGACCAACGCTCTCGAGGCCTGGTTGCAACAACGCCCGACGGACCTCCTTGTCAAGCATGAACTCGGCCTTCGCCGAATTGCCGCGGGCGACTTGCGGATCGGCCATGAGTTGATCGAGCAGGTGTTTGTGGAAAGCCCACGGCCCGATCGCGCCAACCGCCGCATCAACGACATCGCCAACCGCGTCGCGCGCGAAGCAGGCATCTGCCTGGTTGATGGACACCAGATCGTTGAACAGGTCTCCCCTCGCAGGCTTCCTGGCAGCGAGTTGCTTAACGACAACTGCCATCTCAATGACGCGGGAAATCGACTCCTGATCCATGAGATCGGGCGCATCATCTGCGAGCAGACGTGCACGGTGGATCAATCGGCCGCACTGTAGAACGGCGCCGCTGCTGGCGTGCCGTCGCCGGCCGAAAAGGCTACCGCAGCCGCGCATGGCAGAGCAGGTTCACACGAAGCCGATTCCGAGACGCTCGTTACGCGCCAAGTGCGTCACGGACCTGACGCAATTCGTCGGCCGTGCGCTCGGCCAGCGCCGTCACCTGACCCAGCTCGGTGCGCAGCTCGGCCACGTGCGATTGCAGCTCCCGAATCGCCGCCTGCAACAGCTCGACCTCGGCGGGACTTTGCCGCACCGGGGGCGGCGCCGGCGCTGAAATGCGGACCCCTGCAGGCGGCGCGGGCGGGGCAACGCGGACCGCTGGCGGTTCGGCCGATTCCGCCGCAGGCGCCGGGGCATGCGCCAGCGCTTCGCGACGGACCTTTTCGAGTTCCTCGGGCGGATAGCAGTTGTGGGTCAGAATGTGTCCGCGCCCCTCGGGCGAGAGGCCGATGATCAGCTTCTTGTCTTTCAGCGCCTGCACGACGGGGCGCAGCGCGGCCAGATCGGGAATCGAGTCCATGCGATCGGCCCGGCCGCGCAGCTCGCCCTCGGTTTGCGGGCCACGGAGCAGCAGTTCGGCCAATACGGCCAACTCGAATTTGCTGACGCCGAACCACTCGTAGCCCAGGTGGCGATACTTCGAGACACGCCCGTCGCCCTGGACCAGCACGATCGCCCCGGATGCCCGTAATCGCTCGAGCGCGGGCTCGAGCGAGTCGGCATCGTAGTTGGTCACCGGGTGCCGGTTATTCTTCTGATTGCAGCCCGTGACCAGCGCGTTGAGCGACAGCGGATAGCTGTCGGGCGTAGTCTTGGCCTTTTCGATGAGCACGCCCATGATGCGGCGTTCGACGCGATCGAGCGGCCGCCAGCGCGGGGGCGCGGCGTCGGTCGGAGCACTCGAACCACCTGCTGTCGCGTCGCTCATCATGCTACGAACTCCTTGCGGCGTGGTCCGCCACGGCATCGACCGGGCGGTCAGAGCGGCAGACCGTTCCAGCGTACGAACCCTTCCATCGCGAAATACTCCGGCAAGCCCAGCCGATTGTAGACGTCGGCCGTATGGCGGTTGCGGTCGACGGCCCGTTGCCAGAATTCGCGCGGATCGTCGGGCCCTGGAAACAGCGCCGAGTCTTTTTGCGATTCGTGGCGAAAGATGGCGTGCTTCTTGCGCTCGACGTCCTTCGGACTCAGCGGCAAAGCAAGCTCGATCTTGTCGGCGGGCCATTCCTGCCAGGCACCGCGATACAGCAAGACCTCGGGCCGCGCACCGCGCTGGGCCTCGATTTCGCTGAGCGCCAGAAAGATGGCCTCGGCGCACACGCGATGTGTCCCGTGCGGGTCCGACAGGTCACCCGCCACGTACACCTGGTCCGGATCGACGCGTTCAATCAGCTCGCGAATGATCCGTACGTCTTCGGCGCCCACCGGATTCTTGGCGATCGTGCCAGTACGATAAAACGGCAAATCGAGGAAGTGCAGGTTTTCTTCGCGGCAGCCACAGACGACGGCGCCGGCCTTGGCCTCGCTCCAGCGGATCAGCGCCTTGATCTTGAGCACGTGTTCGCAATCGGGTTCGCCAGGGCGCTTGCTGTCGAGTGCCGCGGTGACGCGCGACTCGACTTCCTGCGAACGCTCGTGATCGATGCCGAAGATGCGGTTGTACTCGGTGACCAGGTCGGCCACACGGCGGGCGTCGTGGTCGAACACGGCGATGTTGCCGCTGGTCATGTAGGCCACGTGCACTTCGTGGCCGTCGTCGACCAGCCGGATCAGGCACCCGCCCATGCTGATCACGTCGTCGTCGGGGTGCGGACTGAAACAGATGACCCGCTTGGGCTCGCGGCCAGCCGGGTGATATTCGATCGAATCCATCATCCAGCGAAACACGCGATGCGCGAGCTTTTGCGCCGGGCCGTGGTGACGCAACAACTGGTGCAGGTTGTGCTCACGGAAATCGTTGTCGTCGAGCTTCAACAGCGCCTTGCCCACGCGGTCGGCCAGCCAGAGCACGGCCTTCTTGATCCACTCGTCGGTCCAGTTGACGTTGCCGGCCAGCCACGGGGTGGCCACGCCCGTCAGCGCGCCGCTGGCTGCCCGATCGAGCAGGAACATGGCGTCGGGATGCTCGCGCAGGTAGCTCGCAGGCACGCGATCCGAAAGCGGCAATTCGGCCGCTTGTTGCACGATCTGCGCTTTATGCTCGCCCAGCGCGATGAGCACCACCTTGCGGGCCTCGAAGATCGTGCCGATCCCCATCGTGATGGCCGTCGCCGGGACGTTGTCCTCGCTGAAAAAATCGCTCGCGGCGTCTTTGCGCGTGATCGGGTCGAGCCGGGCGAGCCGCGTGCGGCTGCCACGAACGCTGAACGGCTCGTTGAAACCGATGTGGCCGTTACGGCCGATTCCCAAGAGCTGCAGATCGATCCCGCCGGCGCGGACGATCGCCTCTTCATAGCGCCGGCAGTGCTCTTCAACCTCGTCCTGAGACACCATGCCGTCGGGAATGTGAATGTTCTCCGGCCGGATATTGACGTGCCGGAAAAAATTGTCGTGCATCCAACGGTGGTAACTCTGCAACTGGTCGGGCGGTGTGCCGAAGTACTCGTCGAGGTTAAAGGTGACGACGCCCGCCAGGTCGAGCCCCTCGTCGCGATGCATGCGGACCAACTGCCGGTAGACGCCCAAGGGCGTCGAACCGGTCGGTAGACCGAACACCGCCAATTGTCCGACGCTGTTGCGCTCGCGAATGACCGCGGCCATCATCTGGGCCACGTAGCGGGCCAGATCCTGGTCGGATTCGAATACGTAGCAGGGCAGGGCGGTGCCCGGCACAATGCGGGCAGTCGGGGCGTGGGTCGCAGTCGCGGTGCTTGCCATGGTCACAGGGGGGATCGATACTGGGGCCCAGCCGAGCGGGGGGCCAGGGCGGCGAATCAAAGAGTATGGCAAAACGCGGCCCAGAAAGCTATCGGCTCGAGGCGCCGCAGACGTTGTGCGACATGCGAACAGCCTGTCGTGAAGGAGCTTAGCTCGTGACCGACGATTCGGCCCACGCCGGCAAACGACGGTTGTGCATCCTGGCCATTCATGCGCACCCGGATGACGTCGAGTTTCAGTGCGCTGGCACGCTCGCACACCTCGCCGCACAAGGCCACACGCTGGTCATCGCGACGATGACGGCCGGCGATTGCGGCAGCCGCGACAAGAGTCCGGCGGAAATCTCGACGATTCGCCGCCGCGAGGCACTCACCTCGGCCGAGCTGATCAACGCCGGATATATGTGTCTCGACTTTCGCGATCTGAGCATCGTGATCGACAACGAATCGAAACGTCGCGTGACGGAGGTGATCCGGGGCGTACGTCCCGACGTCGTCATCACGGCGCCGCCGGTCGATTACATGGACGATCACGAAGCGACCAGCCGGCTCGTGCGCGACGCCTGCTTCAACGCCAGTTGCCCGAACTATGCCACGCGCAAATGGGACCCCGCGCCGGCGACCGAGCGAATTCCCTATCTCTATTACGTCGATCCCATCGAAGGCGTCGACACCTGGGGCCAGCCGGTCCGGCCGCACTTCTACGTCGACATCTCCAACACCTTCGAGACAAAACAGCGGATGCTGGCCTGCCACGACAGCCAGCGGGCCTGGTTGCAGGCGCAGCACGGCGTCGACGAATATCTCGAATCGCAGCGGCGCTGGAGCGAAGCCCGCGGACAGGAAGCTGGCTTTGCCTTGGCCGAGGCGTTCCGGCAGCATCGCGGGCACCCCTATCCCCAGGACAATATCCTCGCAAAGTTGCTGGGCAGCCTGGTGAAGGCGGCGTCATGATCCGCTGCGATTCCTCCCGCCACACGTGCCTGACGAGCGCGGTGATTACGCTCGGTCTGTTCGCTGCACAGGTTGGTACGACCGCGATTCGCGCCGACGATCCGGCGATCGCTGCGGCGCTTTCGCGGCCGATTCTGGCCCCCGATCAGCCGTTGGCCGAGGTGCAGGCGTTCTGCACGGCCCGTGTGGCGCGGCTGCCGCGCTGTGCAACGCTTGCCGAATGGGAAGCCGAGGCCCAGCGCGTGCGCACGGCGATGCTCGACCAGGTGATTTTCCGCGGTGCCGCTCGGGACTGGCGCGCTGCGCCCTTGCAGGTCGAATGGCTCGAGACGATCCCCGGCGGGCCCGGCTACACGATTCAAAAACTGCGGTACGCAGCCTTGCCCGGGTTGTGGATTCCGGCGCTACTCTACGTACCGGATCACCTCTCAGGACGCGTGCCGGTGGTGCTCAACGTCAACGGCCACGACTCGCAAGGCAAGTCGGCGCCCTATAAACAGATGCGCTGCATCAACCAGGCCCGTCGCGGCATGCTCGCCATGAACGTGGAATGGCTGGGCATGGGGCAGTTGCGGGGCGACAACTGGCTGCATTACCGGGCCAATCAACTCGACCTATGCGGCACCAGCGCCGTGAGCGTCTTTTACCTGGCGATGCAGCGCGGACTCGACGTATTGCTCGCGCATCCGCAGGCCGACCCATCGCGCGTCGGCATGGCCGGTCTCTCCGGGGGCGGCTGGCAAACCATCTTCTTGAGTTCGCTCGACGAACGCGTCACGGCGGCCAATCCGGTCGCCGGCTATTCGAGCTTTCTGACCCGCGCGCAGTTTGTCTCCGACCTCGGCGACACGGAGCAGACCCCCAGCGACATGGCAGCGGTGGCCGACTACACGCACCTGACGGCCTTGCGGGCACCGCGGCCGACGCTGTTGACCTTCAATTCGAAGGACGACTGTTGCTTTCGTGCCGATCATGCCCTGCAGCCGTTGCTCGATGCGACCCAACCCATTTTCGCGCTGTATGGCCAGCCGCAACAGTTGCGCTGGCACGTCAACGACGATCCCGGCACTCACAACTTTCTGCTCGACAACCGGCAGCAGCTCTATCGCTTGTTGCTCGATGCCTTCTTCCCCAACGCACCCGGCAGCTCCACTGAGATCGAATGCGAGGCCGAAGTCAAAGCAGCGGCAGAGCTGGAAGTCGAGTTGCCCGAAGAGAATCTGGACTTTCACACGCTGGCCCGGCAACTGGCCGCGGGTCTGCCGCGGACAAATGCCGCCGGCACGGCCAACCAGCGCCGGCAGCGGCTCCGCGAGCTCGCGCGGTACCGCGAGGAAACTTGCCAAGTGGAAGAGGCCTGGCACACCAACGGCGAAACAATCACCATCCTTGGCCAGCGTCTTAAGATCGGCGACTGGTCCGTGCCCGTCGTCGAGTTCAAGCCGGCCGAGGTACAGGGGACGACCCTGCTCATCGCCGACGGCGGGCGAACGACTGGCGCCGCGGAGATCGCACGGCTGCTTTCCGAGAAGCAGCGCGTCGTCGCCGTCGACCCGTTCTACTTCGGCGAATCGAAGATCAGCCAGCGCGATTTCCTGTACGCGATGCTCGTGGCGGGCGTGGGCGAGCGACCCCTGGGCGTGCAGGCCAGTCAACTGGCGGCCGTGGCAAGCTGGGCCCGCTCCGGCGATCGGGCGCCTGCTCTTGTCGCGCAGGGACCACGTACAAGCCTGATCGCACAGGTTGCTGCCGCCTGCGCACCGGACCGCTTTGCCCAGGTCTCTACCCAGGATGCCCTGGGCAGCCTGCACCAGGTGATCGAGAACAACTGGAGCGTTGACCTGTTTCCCGAGCTGTTTTGTTTTGGCTTGCTGGCCGAATTCGACGTGCCCGAGCTGCTCCAGCTCGCCGATCCCGCCCGGTAAGGGGGAGGCGCGGCGGTGTTCCTTGTCGGGCGGTCTGCCCGCATGAGCCGCGGGGCGCGCCGGCCGTTTCGCGAAAGGCAATCCGCATGCAAGACTAACACAAACCAAACACAGCACTGCTACCACGGAGGGCCAAGGCGAGAAAAGGAGACCTCTGTGAAGACTGCCGTCATGACGAAAGAACACATCCTGGTCGTTGACGATGAGGAAGACCTGCTGGAACTGGTGAACTTCAACCTCACCAAGGAAGGCTATCGGGTCACTTGCCTCAACACGGGCGAGGATGCCACGAAACGTGTTCGCTCCGAGATGCCGGACCTGGTCATCCTCGACCTGCTGCTGCCGCGGGTCGACGGGCTGGAGCTGTGCCGGATGCTCAAGTCCGACGAGCGGACCAAGAACATCCCTATCGTCATGCTCACGGCTAAGGGCGAAGAGGCAGACGTCGTGACCGGGCTGGAACTGGGCGCCGACGACTACATCACCAAGCCGTTCAGCCCCAGGGTGCTCATGGCGCGCATCAAGGCGGTGCTCCGGCGCAGCCAGCGGCTCGAGAACGAAGACGACGACAAGGTCATTCGCACGGGCAGCCTGACGATCCACCCGGGCCGGCACGAGGTGATTCTGGCCGGCAAACCGGTCGCACTGACCTTGTCGGAGTTTCGCCTGTTGCATTTCCTGGCACAACGGCCAGGTTGGGTCTTTACGCGGTCCCAGATTGTCGACGCCGTCAAGGGCAACGACTACCCTGTCACGGAGCGTTCGGTAGACGTGCAGATCGTGGGGCTCCGCAAGAAACTTGGCGACTTCGGCCGCACGATCGAGACGGTCCGCGGTGTCGGATATCGCTTTCGCGAGTAGGGCATGCGACGCCGACGGCTGATCTGGCAGTTTTTCATCTCGTTTCTGCTGGTCACCATCGGCTCGCTGCTGGCGGCAGGCTGGTTCGCGTCGAACAGCTTCTACCAGTTTCACCTGGCCGAGGTGAACAATCAGCTGCACACGCAGTGCCTGTTGTTGCGGGCTCAGCTCGCACCCGGCTTCTCCGCGGACAACCGCGCGGGGCTGCAGGCCGCATGCCAGGCGTTTGCCGACGCCACGCGGTCGCGGGTCACGCTGATCTTGCCCAACGGCGATGTGCTCTGCGATACGCAGCAAGACCCGCGGACGATGGCCAACCACGCCGACCGCCCCGAATTCAAACGGGCCATGGGTTCCGGCGAGGGGACCGCCACGCGGCTCAGCGCCACCGTAGGTGAACGGCTGCTGTACTGCGCCGTTCCCATCACGCGCGACGGTCAACCCGTCGCCGTGGTCCGGACGAGTCTCTCGCTGCAGCGCATCCTACAGGGAGTGCGCGACATGCAACTGCGCATCGCGGGCGCGGGCCTGGGCATTCTGCTGCTGGCGGCCTCGTTGTGCTGGTATCTCACCCGGCGATTCGCACAACCACTCGAAGAGATTCGCCGCGGTGCCGAGCGATTTGCGCGCGGGGAATTGAATTACAAACTGCTCGTGCCGCAAACGGCCGAATTGGCCGACGTCGCCGAGGCGCTCAATCAAATGGCCGCGCAGCTCGAGGACCGCATTCGCACGATCTCGCGCCAAGGGCACGAACAACAAGCCATGCTGGCCAGCATGGTCGAAGGCGTGCTGGCCGTCGATCCGGCGCAGCGCCTCATCACGCTCAATCGCGCCGCGGCGGAGCTGCTGTCGTGCGACTTGCGGGAGAGCCCCGGCCGCAGCCTGCAGGAGGTCGTACGCAGCGCCGAATTGCGGCAATTCGTCGCCGAGGCCTTGCAAGGGCGCCGACCGCTTGAGACCGACGTCGTACTGCCCGGCGAAGAAGGACGCGTGCTGCAGGCGCATGGTACAGCTCTGCGCGATGCGGCCAACGGGGCCGTGGGCGCGGTCATCGTCCTGAATGACGTGACGCAACTGCGCAAGCTGGAGAATCTGCGCCGCGATTTCGTGGCCAATGTCTCGCACGAATTGCGCACGCCGATCACCTCAATCAAAGGGTTTGTCGAAACCCTGCTCGACGGCGCGATCGACAACCGGGAAGACGCGGTACGGTTCTTGGAAATCGTCGCCCGCCAGGCCGATCGTCTCAACGCGATCATCGAAGACTTGTTGTCCTTGTCCAAGATCGAACAGGGGGCCGAAGATATTGTCCGCGGCGAGACCCCGCTACGGCCGATCCTCGAATCGGCCATGCTCGTCTGCGCCACCAAGGCGTCGGAGCGCTCGATCGAGGTCAAGCTGCAATGTCCCGACGACTTGACGGCGCTGGCGAACGCACCACTGCTCGAGCAGGCCGTCGTCAATCTGCTCGACAATGCGATCAAGTACAGCGACCCGACGAGCGAGGTCCAGATTCGCGCCGACCAACGGAACGGCGAAGTCACCATCGCCGTGGCCGACCGCGGCTGCGGCATCGAGGCCGATCACCTGCCTCGCCTTTGGGAGCGCTTCTATCGCGTCGATAAGGCCCGGAGCCGCAAGCTGGGCGGTACGGGACTAGGACTTTCGATCGTCAAACACATTGTCAACGCACACCACGGCCGGGTGACCGTCGAGAGCCAACCCGGTACGGGCAGCACCTTTGTGATTCGGCTGCCGACGTGAGCGCCGCGTACATTCGCCGCAGGGGAGCCGGTCGTTAACACGAACCTAACAATCAATCGCTACCATACGGCTCGCGATCAGCTGGAAATCGCAACCCATTTAAAATCAAGATCTTACGATGCGACCGCCGGACGGCAAACTCATTTCAGCGTGGGCCGCCTGCTGGCTGGCGCTGGTTTGCTGCTGCCTGGCAGGGTGCGAGCCGACGGCGGCAGGCTCGAACCAGACGGCGGATCAAGCCTCGATCCAACTGAGCGGTGCTGGCGCTACTTTTCCCGAGCCCATCTACACGAAGTGGGCCGGCCAGTTCGCCGAACTGAACCCGGTGACTGTCAACTACCAACCGATCGGCTCTGGCGGCGGCATCGCGCAGGCCAAGGCGCGGACCGTCGACTTCGGCGCGTCGGATGCCCCGCTCAAGCCCAAGGAGCTCGCCGAGGCCGACCTGCTGCAGTTTCCGATGGTCGTGGGCGGCGTCGTTCCGGTGGTGAATCTCGACGGAATTGCTCCCGGCCAGCTGTGTTTGAACGCCGAGGTCTTCATCGATCTGCTGCTGGGGGAAATCCGCCGCTGGGACGATCCGCGGTTGGTCGAACTGAACCCCGGCCTCAAGTTGCCGAGCCGCGACGTGACCGTGGTTTACCGTTCCGACCCCAGCGGCACGACTTGGATCTTCACGAACTATCTGGCCGCGGCCTCGGCTAAATGGAAATCGCGCGTCGGTGCCGGCAAGGGCGTCGACTGGCCCGTCGGCATTGCCGGCAAAGGCAACCAAGGCGTCGCCACGTATGTCAGCCGCATCCAGGGTGCGATCGGGTATGTCGAGTTTGCCTATGCCAAGCTGGCCCGGCTCACGACCACCCAGCTCGAAAACGCCGCGGGCCAGTTCGTGCAGCCGAGCCTCGAATCGTTTCAAGCGGCGGCCGATCATGCCGATTGGGCCAGCGCCCAGGACTACTATCTGATCCTCGTCAACCAGCCGGGCGATCAAACCTGGCCGATCACCGGCGCATCGTTCATCGTCATGCAGCGTCAGGGCCACAAGCCTGAGCGCATCCAGGCCATGCTGGCGTTTTTCGACTGGTGCTATGCCCATGGCGCAGACCTGGCGCGCGAACTCGACTATGCCCCGCTGCCCGAAAACGTCGCAGACCTGGTGCGGGCTTCGTGGCGCGGAGTTTGGCCCGCGGCGATGCCTCAGGCTGCCGCAGCGCCGGCCAGCACCGCGACCGCGGAGGCGCGGCCATGAACCGAGGCGAGACGTCGCACACTCCGGGCGACTTCATTTTCCGAGTGTTGGCCATCGTCTCCGGCGCGTTGATTCTGCTGCTGATGCTCGGGATGCTCATGCTGCTGGCCTACTATGCCTGGCCGGCCATCGCGCACTTTGGCCCCGCGTTTCTCGTCTCCCAGGACTGGGACCCGGTGAATAAAGAATTTGGCGCCTTGAGCAGCATTTACGGCACGCTGGCCTCGACGGCCATCGCGATGCTGTTGGCGGCGCCCCTGGGACTGGTGACGGCCATCTTTCTGGTCGAAGTCGCGCCGCCAGGCGTGAGTCGCGTTGTCGGCGGCGCGCTCGAGCTGTTGGCGGCCATCCCCAGCATCATTTTCGGCATGTGGGGCTTTTTCGTTTTCGTTCCCTGGATGGCCGAATATGTACAGCCCGGTTTGAACCAATTGTTCGGCTGGACCCCGCTCTTCAGCGGCCCCAAGCATGGACTGGGCATCCTCACCAGCGGGATCATCCTGGCATTGATGGTGCTGCCGTTCATCTGTGCGGTCAGTCGCGACGTACTCAGGATCGTCCCGCCGGTGATGAAGGAATCGGCCTACGGCCTGGGGGCGACGACCTGGGAAGTCACTTCACAAGTCAGCCTGCGCTACGGCATGCTCGGTATCGCGGGCGGGATGTTCCTGGGACTTGGCCGGGCCATTGGCGAAACGATGGCCGTGACGTTCGTGATCGGCAGCAACCACAAGTTGTCGGCCTCGCTGTTCGACGCCGGGAACACGATCGCCTCGACGTTGGCCAACGAGTTTGCCGAGTCGGAGCGGTTTTCGCTGCACCAGAGCGTGCTCATCGAGCTGGGCCTGATCCTGTTCGTCATCACTCTCGTGTTCCAGGTGCTCGCGCAGCTCTGGCTGCGCGGTTTGCGTCAGGCGGGAGGTGCCCGATGAGCCAACCGCGCAGCGTGGCGCAGCGTCAGGGGGTCGATTTCGCCGTCAAAGTCTTGTCGAGCGCGGCGGCGATCGTCGGGCTGGTGTTTCTGGCGTCGATTCTCTACACGGTGCTCTGGCGCGGCGTCGGCGCGTTCGGACTCGCGTTTTTCACCATGAAAACCGCCCCCCCGCTCGAAGGCGGTGGCATGGGGAATGCCATCCTGGGATCCATGCTCATCACGGCCCTGGCAACGCTGACGGGCGTGCCGCTGGGGGTGATGGCCGGCGTGTTCCTGGCCGAGTTTGCCCGCCACAATCGGTGGGGCACGTACGTGCGCTTTGCCTGCGATGTGCTGATGGGCACCCCCTCGATTCTCGTCGGCGTGTTCGTCTACACGCTGTTGGTCGTGCCGATGAAGCAGTTTTCGGCCTCTGCGGGCGCTGCAGCCTTGGCCATTATCATGCTGCCGATTATTGCCCGCACGACCGACGACATGCTCCGGCTGGTGCCTGACGCCCTGCGCGAATCGGCGCTGGCGTTGGGCGCACCGCGGTGGAAGACGACGCTCGACATCGTGTTTCGCGCCGCCAAGGGGGGGCTGCTCACGGGCATCATCCTGGCCGTGGCCCGGGTGAGCGGCGAGACGGCCCCGCTGCTGTTTACCGCGCTGAACAATTCCGCCTGGCCGACCGGTCTGGGCGGTCCGACTGCAAACCTGACGGTGACCATCTACAATCGCGCGATGAGCCCCTTTCCGGACTGGCAGCAAATGGCCTGGGGAGCATCGCTGTTGATCACCGCGGCCGTATTGTGTTTGAACATCGTCGCGCGCTACTTTCTGCAGCCGAGACATTGACCATGTTGGCCGAAGACAGCGAACTGATCCGCCGCGCCCGCAATCTGCCCGGCGATGCCCCCGTGGAGACCGGACCGCCGAAGATTTCCGTGCGGCGGTTGAATTTCCACTATGGCAATCACCAGGCGCTGTTCGACAACAACATCGATATCGCCGCCAACCGGGTCACGGCGGTCATCGGACCCTCGGGCTGCGGCAAGTCGACGCATTTGCGCGTCTACAACCGCATCTACCAGCTTTACCGCGAGCAGCGGGCCGACGGCGAAGTGCTGCTCGACGGCAAGAACCTGCTCGACCAATCGACCAACGTGCTCGAGCTGCGCAAGCGCGTGGGCATGATTTTTCAGAAGCCGACGCCGTTTCCCATGTCGGTCTTCGACAACGTGGCCTATGGCCTGCGGCTGCACCAGCGCATGCCCAAGAGCGAGCTGACCGATCGCGTCGAGCGCGCGCTGCGGCAGGCGGCCCTCTGGGACGAAGTCAATCGCAAGCTGCACCAGCACGGCACCGCGCTCTCGGGCGGACAACAGCAGCGTCTCTGCATTGCCCGGGCCGTGGCCGTCGAGCCCGAGGTGCTGCTGATGGACGAACCCTGTTCGGCGATCGATCCCGTCGGCACGGCCAAGATCGAGGACCTGATCACGAACCTGCGCAGCAGCTACACGATCATCCTGGTAACGCACAATTTGCAGCAGGCCGCGCGGGTTTCGGACGACACGGCGTTCTTCTACCAGGGGCGCATCGTCGAGTTTGGCCCGACGAAGCAGATCTTCACCAATCCGCAGCAGAAGCAGACCGAAGCCTACATCACCGGCCGCTTCGGTTGAGCCCCGCGCGGCGGCACTTCTCTTGACCCCCAGGGCAAATCCAGGCATAAGCAGGTTGGGGAGGAACCGGTTTCACACCGGGCCCTAGAATCCATTTGCCGTTTTCGATCCCCGGGCTGGAAAGACTGGCATGTCGCAACACCTGCAACGTCAGATCGAGGTCCTCAAGGAAAAGATCCTCTCCGTCGGTGCGTTGGTCGAGCGCGCGATCGCCCGGGCGATCACGGCCATCATGAAGCGCGACCCCGAACTGGCCCAGGACGTCATCGATGCCGATGACGAGATCGACCACATGGAGGTCGACGTCGAGGAAGAGTGCCTCAAGACGCTGGCGCTCTACCAGCCCGTCGCGGCCGATCTGCGGTTCGTCGTCGCCATCCTCAAGATCAACAACGATCTGGAGCGCATGGGCGACCTGGCGGCGAACATCGCCAAGCGCGTGATTTATCTGGCCCGCCACGATCCCGTCGAGATTCCGACCGACATGCGCGAGCTGGCCGCGCGGTCGCAATCGATGGTCAGCCGCAGTCTCGATGCGCTGGTCAGCCAGGATGTGAACCTGGCCCAAGAGGTCCGCGCCGACGACGACGAAGTCGATGCCCTGCGGCGCTCGATCAACAGCCTGCTCAAGGCGCGGATGCTCGATTCTCCCGACCAGACCGAAACGCTGATGAAGCTGCACTCGGTCACGAAGCACCTCGAGCGGCTGGGCGATATGGCCACGAATATCGCCGAAGACGTCATCTACATGGTCGAAGGGTCCATCGTGCGGCATCTGCACGACGATTAAGCGCGCCGCTGAGCGACCGGGGCGGCGCCGCCGGTACAAGCCCGGGGCCCTACGGCCGGGGCAACACTTCCAGATCGGGACGCAAGCGGCGCAACCGCGCGCGGCCTTCGGCCGTAACGCGCGTTGCCCCGAGGCCCACGAACCGGCAGCCCAACGGCAATCGCGCCAGATCGTCCACACACGCGTCGGTCACGGCGGTCGAATCCAAGTCGATCTCGATCAGCGCGGGGAGCCGAACCAGGATCTTTACGGCCTGGTCGGTGATTTGCGAGTTTCGCAGCCGCACAATTTCGGTCCCCCGGCAGTCGGCCAGCAACCGGACGTCGTCATCGCCGAAGGCGATTGCATTCCGCATCCATACCGAACTGCCAAGCGACGGCTCGGAGTTCAGATCGCCGACATCGACCATGACGATCTGGTCATATCGCAACAGCGACCAACCGGCGCGTTGCGTCAACACGATGGCCCCCGCCGTGGTCAGGGCGTCAGCAACGGCCGCCTCGTGCCGTGCTCTGCGCATTTCCTGGTTGATGCGCAGCCCGACCACCGCCAACAGCACGGCCACGACCGTAACGACCAGTACCAGCGTGCGCAACGAGTATTTCATAGGACAGCGGGCCGCCTATAAGCTCCATTGCGCGGGCGATTCCCGCATCGGCTGGCGATTGCCGTAGCGCTCGAGTTGTCCGCGCAGCCGCTCGATCAGGTGCTTCCAGCGCGGCGCCGCTTGTGCTTCGTCGAGCTGCCGCGCGCGGCGCAGCGCCTCGGTCGCGACGTCGATCGCCGGGACCAATTCGCCGTTTTCGGCCAGCGCCGCGGCGCGCACTGCCAGGTGTTCAGGGTTACCCGCTTCGGGTGCTTCTTCGCCACGGGCAACCAGGGCCAGCGCGGCGGCGCCGTTGCGCAAAGTGTCGTCGGTGCTCGTCGCCCGAATCCAAGCCAGGCGATCGGCAATCACCAGATCGTACTTCGCGCGCAGGAAGTCTTCGTACAGGGCGATCGCCTCATTCAGCTTGCCCCCTCTTGCGAGCATGACGCCCGTCGCCGCCACGGCGACCGGGAACTGCGCGGTCTCGGGGCTTTGCAAGGCCAGTGCCAGCCGCGGCGCGGCGGCTTCGTCGCGCCCCTGGGCCACCAACGCGGCCCCCATCAACGCGTCGATGGGCTCGTGGGGGTAGCCGAGCTTCTGCGCCCGATTGAACAGCTCGACGGCGCGGTCGAGTGCTTCCCGACGCTCCCACAGCGAGACGCCGTAGTTGAAGAAGCCGACGGCACGGCGCGGCTCCAACTGGGTGCCGCGCTCGTAGTGGGGAAGTGCCGCGCGGAAATCACCGACGGCTGCCAGCTCGTTCGCCATCCCCAGGTGAGCGGCCCCATTGTCCCGAGTCACCGACAAGGCCCGGGCAAACAAGGTCTGCGGCGAGCTCCAGTACGTCATCTGCTCGCGGCTGGCGATGTAGTAGCTCGCGCCCATTGCCAGCAGGCAAACCGACGCCAGGACGCGCAAGCCCCGCCGCCCGGCGATGCTGCGGTCGAGCGTCTCGGCCAGGGCCCACAAGACACCGATCATCGGCAAGTACGTGTAGCGATCGGCCATCGACTGCGTACCCACTTGGACCAGTCCGATCACCGGTACCAGGGTACCCAGGTACCACAGCCAGCCGACGGACAGCCAAGGCAGCCGATTGCGCAGCCACAAGACCAGCAAGGTGATCAGCACGACGACGCCCGCACACAGCGCCAACTCGCCCGTGTTCAGCGCCTGAGGCGTAGGGTAGGGGATGGCCAGGTCCTCGGGCCGAATCATCATGGCCAGGTACTCGGCATATGCGATCACGGCCTGCGCCACGCGGCGCGGCAGCGGAAACGCGTCGAGTCCTTCGACCGCACCCTGCGACCGTTGCACGAGAAACGTCACCACGCTGCCCGCCGCGGCCAGGGCGAACAGGGGCAGTTTCTCAAGCACCCTGTGCGCGAAGCGCAGCCGCCCTTGGCGGTCGAACACGTCGTCCCAGCGCATTCGCCCGAGCGGCCAGACATCGAGCAGCAGCAACACAAACGGCAGTGTCACCACCATCGGCTTGCTCAACAGCCCAAGCACCATCCCGGCGACGACGGCCAGGTAGCGCCCCCAGCCAGGGCGCCGTACGTACCAGGCGTATGCTGCCAGCGTCGCGATCCAGAACATACCGGCGAGCAGGTCCTTGCGCTCGGAGATCCAAGCCACGCTTTCGACGCGCAGCGGATGCCAAGCAAAGCCCGCCGCCACGACGGTCGCCACCCACGCCCGGCTGCCCAGCATCAACAGGGCCACCAGCAGCAGCGACGCATTGACGGCATGCAGCGCGGCATTCGTCAGATGATGCCCGGCGGGAGGATTGGCCACGCCGTAGAGCTCGCTGTCGAGCATGTGCGACAGCATTGTCAGCGGGTGCCAGTTGGCGGCCACGGGTTCGGTCAGCGCCCAGCGCAAGCTGTCCGAGGTCCAGCCAATAGCAACGTGCGGGTTGGCGTAGACGTAGTAGGGGTCGTCGAGCGTGACGAACGCGTAGTGTCGCGTCGGCAGATAGAGCACGAACGTCAGCAAGCCCAGGACCAAGGCAACCAACCAGGCGGACACCGGTATGCTCGGCGCCGTCGCCGACGAAAGGCTCGTCTCGGGCAAACTGTGCGCGGCCTTGGTGTGCGTCATCGGCGTTGTCACTCGACGTACACCTGGCGATTGACGTAGCACTGACGATGTGTCTGCATCTGCCGGACCAGCGCCGGCGGATGCCCTGCGGCCGTGGCCAGCTCGATCGCCCGGTCGATCGTGGCGATCGCCGCCGAGAAATCGCCGGCCGCAGCATAGGCGGCGGCCAGCGTGTCGAGATACTCGGGCTGCTGTCCGCCCGCGCCTGCGCAAAGCTGCTGGGCCAGCGTCAGGGCCTCTGGACCGCGACGCAGCGACTCGTCCTTCGTGGTCGCCAACAGCCAGGCCAGTTGATTCGTGATCGTCGGCTCGCCGGGGGCCAGCTCCAGGGCCCGTCGATAGTTGGCAATCACCTCCGACGGCTGCATTCGCGCCTTGGCCACCTCGGCCAGACCCAAGAAGGCGGGCACCGATTTCGGATCGCGGCTCAGCGCCGCGCGGAATGCCGCATCGGCCTCGTCGATGCGCCGTGCCGTGAGCAACGCTCGACCAAGCAGGCAATGTGCCTGCGGATCGTTCGGGGCCGCGGCAAGTGCCGCCTTGGCCTGCGCCAGAAGCTGCGCGGCGACTTGCATGCGTCGCCGCAGCGCGGCCAATTCCGCTTCGGCCTGGGCGCGATGTGCGGGCGATTGCGACACCAGTTCGTATTCGCGAAGAGCAGGCTCGAACTCGCCCAAGATCGTCAAGATCTTGGCCAGTCCCAGGCGGCTCTCCATCTGGCCCGGCGCCAGTTCGATGGCCCGGGCAAACTCGGCCTTGGCCGCCGCCCACTGATTGAGCGGCGGTTCACCCAGCGCGATGGCCAGGCGGTGATGGATGAGCGCCGAATGCGGGTTGATCGCCAGCGCCTGCCGAAGCAGTTCCAAGGCCTCGTCCTTGCGCTGCTGATTGATCCGTACCTGGGCCAGGTTGCTCATGGCCGAGTAGTTCCGCTCGGTCACGGACAGCGCGTGCGAAAACAACCGTTCGTCGTTGGCCCAAACACCGACCTGTCGCCAGGCGAGCACGCTGAGCACCAAGACCCAGCCCACGGCCGCGGCCACCCCGAGGTTGCGCAGGTTCGGACGGGCCGCTAACAGATCGGCCAGCCCATAAGCCACCGCGATAAACACGCCGATCAAGGGGATATACGTGTAGCGATCGGCCATCGCCTGGGAACCCACCTGCACGAAGCCAATGACCGGCACCAACGTGCCCAGATACCACAACCAGCCGACGAAAAAGTAGGGGCACCTGCGCCGCCCGAACACGGCCGCGGCCGTGATCACGGCCAACAACAGCGCGGCCGCGGCCGCCAGCATCATCTGCCCGGCACTTTGCCAGGAGGCTTGATCGATCGGATAGAAATACGCGAGGCCCGCCGGCCAGATGCAAAACTTGAGGTAGGCGAGATAGCTGAGGCACGCATTGCCCAGCCGCATCAGCAGCGATACCTGCTCGGTCGCGGCCACGGCCTGCGCCGCGCTTTGGGCCCACAAGGTCGCCAGCGCCGAGATCACGACCAGTGCCAAGAGCGGCAATTTCTCACGTGCCAATTGCGGCCAGGCCGCCGCCGGCACGCCGCGACGCCCGCCGCGAGCCTTGTCCCGTGCCAGGGGCCAGAAGTCGAGCAGCAGCAAGACGGCCGGCAACGTGACCACCATCGGTTTGCTCAACAGCCCCAGCGTCAACGCCAGCGCCACCAGCGCATAACGCCCCAGCCCGGGACGCAGCACGTAACCGGTATAGGCCAACATGGCCAACAGCCAGAACAACGTGCTGAGCGTGTCCTTGCGTTCCGAAACCCAAGCGACACTCTCCACGTGCAAGGGGTGCACGGCAAACAGCGCGGCGACCAGTCCGGCGGGCCAGGGCGAAACGGCCGCCGCGGCCTCGCCACGCCCCTTGCTGGCCGGCTCGCGCGGTTGCCCCGCTGCTTGCAGCGACCACAGCGCATAGAACAACACCAACGAGTTGACCAGGTGCAGGGCCGCGTTCACCAGGTGATGGCCGGGTGCCCAATTGCCGAACAACGACCAGTCGACCGTGTGGCTCAGCCACGTCAGCGGATGCCAGTTGCCGGCGTACCCGGTCGTGAAGGCCCAGCCGATGGTCGCCAGCGTCAGGCCCTGTTGAATCCGCGGATTGTCGCGGACGTAGGTCGGGTCGTCCCAACCGACGAATTCATGTCCCGCTACGCGGTAGTAGACCGCCACCGTCAGGACACACAGCAGGGCGACAATTGCCGCGGCTTGACGGGACGAAGTCATCAGCGAGCAGCGGCAGGCAAGAACAACCTGGATACAACCGTGCGAACGCACCAGCAGTATGCACCGCCGCCGCCAAACGGGCAAAGACCGGCGTCCGGGCGATTTGACCTGTTGGCAACTACGGGCCCATGCGGCGCACGACTTGAAGGCCAGTTAGCCGGTTCGTCTCGCACGGACAACGGTTCGCTCAAAGCGCCGCGTACGCCCGGCGAAGACGTCTTGAAGAAGCGAATTGACCGGGCTTCTTGACTCGGCTGCTAATCGGTCGGGGCCACTTTATGGCTTTCGAAATCGCGCCACGAGCTGCTCTCCTAGGAGCAAGGCCACCACCGAGAGACCTAGTACCGGCAACAGCAGACTGGTCGCTGCGATCGTGCCGACGAGCCACCGTGGGCGCCGGGAATCGACGCGACGTGGCAGACCCATTTGGCCCTGGGGACGGCGCAACCACCACATCCAGACTCCGGTGACAGGCGAGACCATCAAGATCACGCAGGTGACAAACCACAAGACCTTCGAAGGCATCCCCCAGATTGTGCCGACGTGCAGCGCGAAGCTCCACGTCCCAAACTGGTACATGAACTTGGTCTCACTGTTGTGGCGGTCATCCAAGACCTCACCCGACGCGCGATCGATGAACAACATCCGGTTGACCTGCGGGCCGCGCTCGTTGTTGGCCGTGACCAGGTACACGGCGTTCGGTGCGCGCGGAAACCAGACGGTCAAGTTATTGCCGGGCATGCGCTGTTGCGCGATCTCGATGAAACGGTCGATCGGCAGGTCTTGGGCCTCGGGCGCGCATTGGGACAGCATCGGCTTCGAGAACATCTCGTAGGCATCGGTGCGCTGCGCTGCATACTGAGGTGCGCTGCCCCAGATCAAGGTGTAAGTCAGGCCAGTCAGCGAGATCACGATCGCGATCAGGGCCAGGTAGATGCCGCTCACGGCGTGCAGGTCTCGCAGCACGACGTACGGATTCCGCCGCAATCGCGGGAGCCACACGCCCCACACCTGGCTCGCCTTTCGCGGCCACCACAAATAAATCCCCGTCACCGCCAGGACGATGGTCCAGCAGGTGGTCAGCTCGACGACGATCCGGCCCGTGGTGCCCAGGAACAGTTGCCGGTGCAGCTGGAGCACGATGTCGAAAAAGCCTCCCTGCTCGATCGAGCCCAGGTAATGCCCGCGGTAGGGATCGACGTACCCGAATTGAAACTTGTCGCCCGCCATGGCCAGGACCGTGGCCCTGCCGGGATCGGTGAAGACTTGGACGAGGCCGATGCGATAGTTCGCAGGCACCGCGGCACGAGCGGCAGCCAACTGCTGCTCGTAGGACACCCGCTCGCCCGTCGGGTCCACGCGGGTAACGCCCGGGTGAAGCACTGCTTCCAGCTCGTCTTTGAAGATGTAGAGCGATCCGGTGGCAGCCACCACGATCAACACGGGCGCGACGATCATGCCGGCATAGAAGTGCCACCGCCAGACGATCCGATACAACCGGTCGCCGGCGCTGGCCTGCCGAGCATCGGTCGGGATGGAATCTCCGGACCCCATTCCACTTCGCGCGGCCGTCGTCGTTGGATCGAGTGACGCGGTGCTCATGCAAACGCTCACGCTCTGGGATCATCGCGGGCGAGCAAACCAACGCCGGTCCCGATTGGATGGACGGTGGCCCGTCGTCGCGGCGGACTCACGTGGTGGGACGAATAGATCGTTCTGGCCACGATCCAAACGCATCAGCAGTATGCCCCACCGCCACCCAACGGGCAAAGCCGGCGGTTGCGTGCGTGCCGGGCCAGCTCCCCGAGTCCTTGAGCACGCTCGCGCTCTTGTCCGTCGCTGCTTTATACGATGAAGCTGGCGAACAGAACCCTATTTGCAGCTCTATGTCTGACTTGAACGCAACCAGGTAGAATCCTTGGAGAACTAGACGCGGCCAGAAAACAGGACTTCTTCCATGCGTCGCAAGCAGACTAAGCCCGGCAAAACCGTCTCCGGCATGGCCGAGGCGGGGCAGGTGTTGTATCAAGCACTGCAAGACACCTTGCGAGGTAAGAATCCGGGGATGGTTTCCTTGGAATTCAAGCCGGCGGCCAAGAAAACCGCGAAGCCAGCCGGCGCGTACCCGATCAAGCTGACGGACAAACAGCGCTCGGCCTTGATTCACGCCACGCGGCTGCCCGCGCGGATCAAGACGCGGCTCGAGACGCTGCCGGCGGGCCCGCAAGTCGTCGCCTTCACCCGCAAGGAACTCCATCGACTGCACGCCGAGCTGGACCAGGCTGTCTTCGTCGCATGCGGGCCGGAGAAAAAGCAATTGGCCGCAGTGCAGAAAAAGGCCTTCGAGCTGTTGGACTCCGTTGGCGACGAGGTCGGCGGTCAAGACCTGCCTCGGATGACGGCGACCAGGTCATCCGGCATCTTTCAATTTCGAGTCACGCTCCTCGTAACCAGGCCGGCCGTCTGGCGACGGATTCAGGTGCCCGATTGCACGCTCGGCATGCTGCATGACTACATCCAGGCCGCATTCGGCTGGTGGAACTACCACCTGCACCGCTTCACGATCGACGGGAAAGAATACGGCCCGCCGCCGCCGGAGGAGTTTGCCGCCGACTTCGACTGGCAGGATTACACGCAGGTCAAGCTGAGCCAACTGGTACCGAAATCCGGTAAGCGCGCCCGCTGGATCTACGAGTACGACTTCGGCGACGGTTGGGTGCACGAGATCCTCTTCGAGGGTTTCCCGCCTGCCGACAAGAAGGTCAAGTACCCGATCTGCTTGGAAGGAGACCGTACCTGTCCGCCCGAAGACGTGGGCGGACCGTACGGCTTCGAGCACTACCTCGCGGCCCTGGCGAACCCCAAGCACAAGGAGCACAAGGATTACCTGGCCTGGCGCGGCCCCTTCGACGCAGACGCCTTCGATGCCAAACAAGCGACGAGAGAGATGCGGAAGCAGTGAGCGCCGCTCGACGACGAGCTGAGCTGGCAACTTCGCCCAACCTGCTCTTTATTCAGTGCACGGCGACCGGCGCTCAAAATCGCGGGCAGAACCGCGCCCACGCGCGAACCACAACGCTTCGCCGGCACATTGGCCAGTACGACGGCGCCAGAAAAGGTTCCTGACATGCTCCGTAGAAAACCCGCCGATAGCTTCATCCGCTAGCGGCTCGGCGTGCGTAGCACGCTTGGATGAGTACGACTTCCAAGAGTCCGAAGCGGGTGCTGGCGGTGGCCTATCGGATCGGCCGCGCGGCGCTCGCGCCCTACGCGCATCGCTCTAGTCCCAAGAAGTTCACCCAACCGCAACTCTTTGCTTGCCTCGTGCTCAAGGAGTTCTTGCAGCTCGACTATCGCAAGCTGGCGGCGCTGCTGGGCGACTGCACCGAGCTGGCGGCGACAATCGAGTTGCATGCGATCCCGCACTTCACGACGTTTCAAAAAGCAGCCGAGCGGTTGTTGTCGATCCGACCGGTGCGACGGTTGCTCGAGGCGTCGCTCGGACAAGCGCGGCAGCAGCGCAAGTTGGGCAAGCGCAGTCACCTTGCCGCGCTCGACGGCACTGGCTGGGAGTCGCATCATGCGAGCGACTACTTCGTGCGCCGCCGGGCGAAAGGCGGAAAAACCTGGCAAAACACGACCTATCGGCGGTTTCCCAAGGCGGGCCTGCTCTGCGATTGCTGCAGCCACTTGATCCTCGCCGTCGTGCCGGGCCTTGGACCGGCGCCCGACGTGCCGCACTTCCACGCCGCGCTCGACGACGCCCTGTCGCGCGTCGCGATCACCACACTCGTGGCCGATGCCGGCTACGATGCCGAGCATGTGCATGAGTATGCCCGCGAGGAGTGCGGCGTGAACACGTTCATTCCCGCGAAGATCGGCCGGCCGACCGCGAAGCCGCCGAGCGGTTTCTGGCGCAGGCGGATGGCACGCTGGTTATATCTCACGCGCTACACGCAACGCTGGCAGGTCGAGACCGTCGACAGTATGCTCAAGCGGCTGCTGGGTTCGGCGCTGCGGGCGCGACGCTATCGTTCCCAATGCCGCGAACTCTGCCTGCGAGCGATCACGCTGAACGTGATGATTCTCAGACGCAGCGGGGTTTTCTACGGAGCATTCCTGACACCTTTTCTGCGTCACCTTTTCTGCGTCGCCGGCGGGTTTTCTACGGAGCATTCCCGGCACCCTTTCTGCCTTCTCGGCAGGGACAGCCTCCAATCACAAGTCGGTCCACACTATCCCACGCCGCAAATCGTCCAACACGCGGTTCACATTTGGCGTTTCGGGGACTTGCTCCAGGCGTGCAATGGCCTCATCCTTTCCGTCAATCTCTGTCAGAACAAATGCCAGCAACTGAATCGCCTTATCTGATATCGGCTGGGCACGAGCGACTCGGTTACAAACGTGCACGCCGCAATAAACCGGATCCTGGGTATTGCAGAGGTAGAACACAATTTCATCCGCCGCCAGGTCCCTGAACGTGACGAGTGACCTCGCACACGCATAATGCGCAAGCGGATCTAGCCGCGTGGCCAATGGAGACCCCACCGGTACATCCACATTGGCAACGAGAGCAGGAATCGCGGCGGATGCACCAAGACCGTTAAGCAATGCCACTGCTCGCAAATAAAGATCCTTGTCAAAGTCTTGATCCCGTTGGTCGTTAATGACCTTAATGAGGCCAGCTACGAGCTGATCGTATTCAAATTGAGCCGACTCCTCGGCTTGCTGACGTTCCAAGGCATTCGGTGCCCGCAGGACCTTGAGCACTGATTCGGCATCCCAGCATGTCCTTTCGGCCTGAACATGCTCTTTCTGGAGATCGCTCGACTGGACCGGCAATTGGGTGCCGGTCTGAAAGCGTGAAGCGAAGGACGCAGCTCCAACGCCACAAATCGCAATTATGGCGATACAGCTACCGAAGCAGAATGTGACGCGATTCATTACCTTGCTTCTAACTCTTAGCGCAGGAACCGGGGCAGAACGATTGATGGCGCTGCAGCCTCGCGTTGCCGCGGATTATGGGGTCGGGCGATTGAACCTTGCCGCCGGCGCAAGCTTCCGAGCCTGATCAGAAGCGTAATACGCCACGCCGGCTGGTAAAACAACCGGGGCGGCGACTTCGTGGAAATCGCCGCCCCGGGTTGATCGGGCAATCGTCCGCGTAGCCGGGGATTACTTGTTCGCCGGCTCCGTGTTCGCCTTTTCGATCGCTCGGGCAAACTCGCTCAGGAAGCTGACCGCGGCCGCCGGGAACGCGGCCGGCTCGGTGCTCCAGAAATTGACCGTGCACGGAACGCCGTCGAGCACGACGGGCACGTGCATGCTCGATGACATGCCCTTGCTCGACATCCGCTGCATGACCGAGCCGGCCGCCTGGCTCAAGTCGTTGAACACCGTCACGTCTTGCGACGCCAGGCAGTCGGCCAGGGCCTGGCCCTTGGCGTCGACCACCGTGCCGCGGCTGCGGAGCGTGGTTTTCAGGTCGCCCAATTCCTCGACGACTCGGGCACGGAGCTTGCCGTCTTCGACGTAGGTAATGCAGACGCGGTCGAGCTGCGGCACGAAATCGGCCAGGTAGAAGGCGCCGAACTTGAAGTTCTCTTCGTCGACCAGGCAACGGGCGGCTACCTGCAGCAGTTGATCGTCGACCTTCAAGGCACCGGCCGCGGCGAGCTTCTCGAACTGCTTGACCCGCGAAATCGGCGGCGGGGCCGGCTTGGTCAGGTCCTGATCGGCCGGGGCCATCTCGAACCAGCCGAACATCATCTCTTCGAACGTCTGCTCACCCCAACGCACCTTGGCTGTGGGGTCGGGATTGTTGAGGTTTTCTGGCGAGTTGTCGAAATGCGCCACGCAGTGCATTTCGGTGCCCTTGGGCACGAGTTTCGGCTGCGGGAACATATAGGTCGTCTGCCAGCCGAAGTCGTACAGCGGCACGTTGAGGATCGGTTCCCGTTTCCCGTCGGGATAGACCAGCTCGTAGAAGAAGTCCTTGCCGCGGACGTGCATATGCGGCGACACCGAGACGAGCTCGGAATCCTCGCGGAAGGTAAACGTCGACTCGACCTGGTAGTTCGGGTCGCCCGGCGGAATCTCGAAGGTGAAATTGCCGGCGTTCTTGACGGCCACTTCCTTGCGCACCTGTTTCGGGTCGGCGAACTTGATCCCCAGGTAGCTGCGGTCCTGCTGCTCGATGCCGTTGGGCGTGTAGTGCATCTCGAAGATCAATTGCGAGCCGGCCGGACAAAATCGGGCATAGCCCTCGGGCAGCCGTTCCTGACGCAAACCGGGGGCATAGGCCGCGAGCCAGTCGTTGCGCAGCCGGCCGGCGGCACCTTTGACTCCCCGGTTCTTCGGCGGCACCAGGTAGATCACGATGTGGTGCACGACCGACGGATTGCCGACGCGCGGTTCGATCTCGGCGATCCATTTGTCCTCGGTCCAGCCCGGGTCGATCAAAAAGCGTTGGTAATCGACCACGCCTTCGGCCGGCACGGTGTAGGGCTCGTCGTCCATCCAGATCACCTGGTCCGGCTCGGAGATCTGCCAGCCCTCGGTGAACTGCGGCGGGGCCGGCACCTCGTTCAGATCGCCGGCCGGCGCACCGTTCTTGACCCAGGTCAGCACGGCCTCGCGATCTTCATCGCTAAGCCGGGCGTCGTTCGACCAGTGGCCGACGGCCGGATCGGCGTGCCAGGGAGGCATCCGCCGCATTTCGACCACTTCGCCGATCATCTCGGCCCAGCCCGCGGCGTCTTCGTACGACGTCAACGAGAACGGACCGATCTGGCCGGGGCGATGGCAAAAGACGCAGTTCTGATTGAAGATCGCGGCGATCTTGTTGCTGTACGTGACGGAGCTGCCTGCCTGCGGCGCGCGGACGCGGCCGATCAAGCAGCCCGGCGCCTCGGTCGACGCAACGCTGACTTCTTTGCCGTCGAGCAGCTCATCGATCGCCTGTGCGAGGTCGCGGCGCGACGGCTCCTTGCGCTGATAGCCGATGCGTCCCTCGGTGCTGAAGCCATATTGATCGTCAATCCGGCCGCGGTAGCGCACGTTGCGCTCGGCGTCGAGCACGAACGCTTCCGGGGTGCGTTGGGCGCCCAACGTATCGGCCAGCACGTTATTGAGATCCTTGAGAATCGGAAACTCGATGCCTTGCTGCCGAGCAAATGCGCCCAGCTCGGTCACCGAATCCTGCTGGTTCGAGCTGATGCCGACAAAAGCGACACCGCGCGGGGCATACTCTTTGTTCAAAGCCGCCAGCCGCGGGGCATAGAGCTTGGCCAACGGGCACTCGGTGCCCAGGAACACGAGCACGAGCACCTTCTGGTCGCGGAACTGTTCAGCCGTGAATTCTTTGCCCCGGTAATCGCGGAGTTGAAATCCGGAAAATTTTCCCGTGGGCAGATGCTCAGCGGCGCGCGCGGGCGCCAGCAACACCGGCACAGCGAGCGCCAACGAGAACATGGCGAGTCGACGGCCCCCAAGCACGTTGCACATGCCAATCGTCCCTTCGAAGTAAGCGGCAAATTGTCGCGATCTTGGGCTGTTTATTGACAGCCAGGCCGAGCAAAACCGCGTAACTGAGCGTTGTGCGGCATTGTTGAACGCATCACAAGGCGTGTCAAGCTTGGCACTTAGGACAACCGTCGTGGGGCACGCATGCTCCCCCTGAAGTGGTGCGGCCCGCGCCCTCCCAACGACGCCCGCCGGGCCGCTGGCGCTGCTGGCAAGTTCCCGGATTTTTGTGATTGGGTTCAGATTGGTTCATGAACCTGCCCGGTCTGGTACGCGTAGAGAACCCACTTGGCCAAATTCACGGCAGGCCCGGGCCCTGGGCACCCCGGCAAGAATGGAGGCTCGCTCGATGCTGGTCCTGAGTCGTCGCAAGGGAGAAACGATCGTTATCGACAACGACATCCGGGTCACCGTCCTGGAGGTCAAAGGCAACCGCGTGAAGCTGGGCGTGGAAGCACCCAGCGGCATTCGCATCGCGCGCCACGAGGTGGCGAGCTCGGGCCGGAAGCAATTCGCCGCCGAACCGGACGACGATCCCACGGCGGACGAGTATCACGAGCGCGACACGATGCACGACCAGTTGGCTTACAGCCCTGGCTGACGAGCTGTAACCGAGCGTTCAGCCACGCAACTGCAGCGCTCGTGAGTTCGCAGGATTAAAGCCTGATTCTGACAATCCGCTCATGCTCGACCGCTACGATGCGTAGCGTTGGGGCAGAATGCGTACGGATTGCGTGTCATCCCTCGTGCCACGGATGGCGTGTGAGCCTTGATGGTGTCGCCAGGTCTTGGCCACCCCCGCAGCGGATCCTTCCACCGAGCGTTTCATCCGTTCGGCTGCGGGCGGCTTTCCCTGACCAGCTCTTGCATCGCGGCGAGTTCCTGCCGCGCTTCACGCCGAACTGGCCAGGGCAGATTTGCTAGGCGCTGGCCCCGCGACCAGCGGGTGCTGCTCGAGCTGCGCTACCCGGTCTCTCGCATCCGGCCCCGGAATCGAAGTGGGCGTATGGCTTCGATGAATGTTTCTTCATTTGCGAGGTGACACACGTGATGGACGCCACCTGCGACGTGCATGTGCACAGTAAGCATTCCGACCGTCCGAGCGAATGGATTCTGCGCCGCGTCGGCGCGCCGGAAAGTTTCGTCGAGCCGCTCGACCTGTATTACCGGGCCAAGGAACGCGGGATGCAGTTTGTGACCATCTCGGATCACAACTGCATCGCCGGTGCCGAGTCGATCGCCCATCTGCCTGATGTGTTCTTGTCGACTGAGGTCACCACTTACTTCCCCGAAGACGGCTGCAAGATCCACTGCCTTGTGCTGGGCATCACGCCCGAACAGTTCGAAGTGATCGAAGCGCTCCGGGAAAACATCTACGACTTTCGCCGCTACGTGATCGAGCAGGACATCGTCTACTCGGTCGCGCATCCGCTGTTCCGGGTCAACAACCGGCTATCGGTCGAGCACCTCGAGCGTCTGCTCGTGTTGTTCAACCGCTTCGAAGGCATCAACGGCACGCGCGACGGGCGGGCCTGCGAAATCTCCAACGCCATTCTCTCGAGTCTCACGGCCGAACATCTCGACCAATTGGCCAATCGCTACGAGATCGAGCCCCACGGCAACGAGCCCTGGCGCAAGAGCTTTACGGCCGGCAGCGACGATCACAGCGGCGTCTACGCGGCCAGCGCCTGGACCATCACCCCGCCGGCGCCAACCGTCGCCGAGTATCTCGAGCACCTGCGCCGGGGCGACCACCGCATGGGCGGCACGGCCGGCACGAGCCTGCGGCTGGCGCACAGCTTCTATCAAATCGCCAGCAGCTATTACAAGGCGCGCTTCCTCGATACCGGCACGGGGCAGAACACGCTGATCGCCGAATTGTTTCGCAAGCTGCTCGAGCGCCCGCCCGCGGACATCCAAGGCTCTGCCTTCAGCAGCAAGCTGCGCAGCTTTGCCGGCTGGTTTGTCGGCGCGCCGGCCTCGGGACAATTGAGCCAGATCGAACGCGTCCTGGTCGACGAGTTCGCCGAGTTGTTCGGTCCCAAGCAATTGCAGTTGCAAGGACTGCAGCAACAGCCGCCCAACGCCGCAGACGACCAACGCATCTTCCACCTGGCCAACGGCATCAGCCAGCAGGTGGGCTGCGCGTTTCTCGAGCGATTTGTCACCTGCCTGGCGCAGGGCCGGCTGATGGAAAGCCTGCAGACGCTCTCGTCGCTGGCCCCCGTCGCGCTGAGCATTGCCCCCTATCTCACGGCCTTTCACACGCAGCACAAAGACGAGCGCTTCTTGCAGGCCGTGGCGCGAAGTTTCCCCGCGACCGCCTCACTGGAACGCAAAAGCGCTAAGAAAGCCTGGGTCACCGACACGTTCCAGGACATGAACGGCGTGGCCCGCACCATCCAGACCGTGGCGCAGCACGCCCAGGAGGCGAACCTCGACCTGACCGTGTTGACCTGCCTGACCGACGAGCCGGACACGGACATCCGCGTGCACAATTTCTTGCCGGGCCGGGCCTTTGCGGTGCCCGAATACGACCAGCAGATGCTGGCGATTCCGCCGATTCTCGAAGTGATCGAATACTTCGAGCGCGAGCGGTTCTCGGAGGTGATCATCTCGACGCCCGGCCCGTTAGGACTCACGGCGCTGGCCGCGGGCCGGTTACTGGGTCTGCGGATCGTCGGCATATATCACAGCGATTTCCCGCAATACGTTCAGCACTTCACGCAGGACGAGCAGTTGGAGAAGTTCACCTGGCAATACATGCACTGGTTCTTTGGCCAGATGGACCTCGTGCTGGCCCCCAGCCGGTGGTACCAGGAATGGCTGATCGAGCATGGCTTTCCGCGCGGCAAGCTGCGCTTGCTGCGGCGCGGAGTCGACACCCGGGTGTTCAATCCTGAACATCGCGACTTGGGTTTCTGGACGCGCTACGGAGTCGGGGAAGGGCTGAAGTTCCTGTACGTCGGCCGCATTTCTCCGGAGAAGAACCTCGAACGGCTGTGCCAGTCGTTCCGCGACTACCTCGCCGGCGGGCACGACGCGCAACTGGTGCTGGTCGGCGATGGACCTGCCCAGGGCGAGCTGAGCGCGACGTACGCCTCGCAGCAGATCCACTTCCTTGGCCCGCTCTACGGCGCCGAGCTGTCACGGGCCTACGCTTCGGGCGACGTGTTCGTGTTTCCGAGCACGACCGACACGTTTGGCAATGCCGTGCTCGAGGCGCAGGCCTCGGGGCTGCCGGCCATCGTTTCCGATCGCGGCGGGCCACCAGAGATTATCCTGCCGTTCGGTTCGGGCCTGGTGGTGAATATCGACGCCCCGAACGAACTGGCCTCGGCCATGCGTCTGTTGAGCGACGATGCGGAAATGCGCGCCACGCTTCGTCAGCGTGCGCTGGAGAACGGCCTTGCTTCGAGCTGGCGGAACGTGTGCGATGAACTTTGGACGGCCAGCGACGCCTTGGCGGTCAATCCGCGCGAGTTCGCACGGATCCAACGGTCCCAGCGGCTGGCGGGTGTCGACGAGCCAGCAATGGCCGCGCACTAGACTCGACGCCCTTGTCCGAAAGGTAAACCGGGACGATTCGCTCCCGGCTCGTCTCGCCGGCACTGGCCGCGGCGGGGAAATTTGCTGCCGCCGTGGCGCGGAATTCCACGGCCCGGCCAGACGACCGCCCGTGGCCCCGAGTTTGACAATTTGCAGCCCCCGGCTAAGAAAGGGAACTCTAACCCGCTGCGCTCCTTGCGACTCGAGATCACCCGCGGATGCCGGCCGTTCCCGCCCTGACGAAGCCTGCTGCCTTGCGCGAACCGGCGGTGCCTTTGGGGCTGGTGATGCTCGTCTTCTTCACCAGCGGCGTGCCGGCCCTGGTTTATCAGCTTGTCTGGCAGCGAATCCTGGCCCTGCACAGCGGTGTGGGCATCTATAGCGTGGCGATGATCGTGGCGGCCTTCATGGCCGGGCTGGGGATCGGCAGCCTGGCCGGCGGGCTGATCAGCGAACGGCTCACGCGCCGCCGCGCCCTCCAAGGCTTTGCCCTCGTCGAGTTGGGGATCGGCGCCTTCGCCGCCGCGAGCATCTGGCTCTACTACGACGTGCTGTACTTGCGCGCCGGCTGGCTCTACGAGACGTCGTGGAGTATTGCGCTGGCCCATTTCCTGGCCCTGTTGCCGCCGACGACCTTGATGGGGATGTCGCTGCCGCTCTTGGTACGGGCCATGGTGACCGACCCCACGGCGGCCCCCCGGCAAATCGGTCTGCTATACGGCGTCAACGGCCTGGGTGCCGCGGCGGGCGCCATCATCACTCCCTGGCTGCTGATTCGGCTCTGGGGCATCCAGGGCGCCGTTTCGGCGGGCATGGCGCTAAACCTCCTGGCTGGCATCGCGGCCCTGGCCCTGGGCGCGCTGTTCTCGAGAGCCACAAGCGCGACGCAAGTGCACGAAACCGCAGGGACTGCCTGCACGGCCGGCGTGATCGAACGCTTGCCGCTGGCCTGGTGGTGCATGCTCTATGCCACGAGCGGGTTTTGTGCCCTGGGACTGGAGATCGTCTGGTTCCGGTTGATCGATACGGCCGTCAAGAGCACGGCTTTCACCTTCGGAACCGTGCTGGGCATCTACTTGATCGGTCTGTCGACTGGCAGTGTCGCGGGAGCGTTGTATGCGCCGCGGCTCCAGCGCCCGCTGCAGGCGTTTCTGTTGTGCCAAAGCTGCTTGGCGCTCTACACGGTCGCCTTGATCTGCGCGGTCGTCTACTTGCCTGCCCACACGGCAGGCCTTGAATGGTACGTGCAATATTGGACGTCGACCGAGCCCTTTAATCCTGATCCCATGCTCTCGGGGCCCGACTTTGCGCAGCGACTCGCGCGGTTGTACGTGGTGCTGCCGCTCGTCGTACTCGGCGTACCGACCTTCTTGATGGGCTTGTCGTTCACGATTTTGCAACGGGCCGTGCAAGATGACGAACAGACCAGCGGCCGCAACGTCGGGCTGCTGCAGGCAGCCAATATCGCCGGCAGCACGGCCGGCAGCCTCGTCGTCGGACTCGTCGCGCTCGACGCCGGCGGTACGGCAGGCACCTTGCGTTTGCTGACGCTGTTGGGCGTCTTGTTTGCTGGCCTGGGCCTGCGAATCCAGCGCTCGCGCCAGGTGTTCGCCCTGCTCGCCACGGCGCTGCTGATCGGTTTTTGGGCCTTGCCCGGTCAGGACGGGCTCTGGCGACGCTGGCATGGCATCGACAGGCAGCACCCGGCGCAGTTCGCGGAAGACGCCTCGGGCATTGTCGCGCTGCGGTTCGAGTCGGCGTCGCGCACCTGGACCATGTTCGTCAACGGCAAATCGCACAGCGAGCTGCCTTATCGCCGGCCCCTGGGCGACGGCGGGCACATGTTGCTCGGAGTGCTGCCCACGGTGATTCATCCCGACCCGCGCGAGATCGCCGTCATCGGGCTGGGCTCGGGCGCCACGGCCTGGGGTGCCGGCTGCCGACCCTCGGTCGAACGGCTGCGCGTGTTCGAGATCTGTGCGCCCGAGATCGAGTTGGTCCGTGCCGTGGCGGAGCGCGAAAGATACCCGGAGCTGCGGCAGTTCCTGGCCGATAAACGCGTCGAGCTCCAGATCGTCGACGGCCGCAACGGCGTCGCCGATGGAACCGCGCGCTACGACATCATCGAAGCCGACGCCACGCGGCCCAGCAGCGCCTACAGCGGCCATTTGTATTCGGTCGAGTTCTTCCGCCAATGCCGCGCCCGTCTAAAACCCGGGGGGCTGATGTGCTCCTGGGCGCCGACGCGGCGCACGTTTGCCACGTTTTGCGAGGTGTTTCCCCACGTGCTCGCCGTGCGCGACGACGCGATCGTGATCGGCAGCAACGAACCGCTGGCCTTCGACGCCGCCGCGATCCTGGCCCGGCTGCGCGATCCGAGCGTGAGACTATACCTGGGAGCGGCCAACTCGGACCTGGTGGCCAGCGCCATCTGCGAAACGCACCTCGGATGCGAGGCCATCTATGCCGGTTCGAGCACGAATGGCGATCTGCAGCCGCTCGATGAGTTCGGGCATCCCGATCGGCATGGCCTGGCCTATGCGCTGCTGAAGCAGGCCATCGACGCGATCAGCGTTGGCCAGGCCGACGTGGCGGCCGAACGGCTGGCCCGCGCGCAGGCCATCCTGCCCGATTCGCCGCTGACCTGCTGGGTCGCGGCGCGCGAGGCCGCGCTGCGAAACCATTTTGAGTCGATGTGCCAGTTGCTCGACGAGGCCCTCGCCGCCGCGCCGTGTTATGCGCAGGCCCAATTCGACCGGGCCATGTTGGCCGTGCAGATGCAGGACCCCGAGGCGATGAATCTACACGTGCCGCGCGCGGCCGAGCTGATGCCCGGAAATCCCACGGCGCTGTATGTGCTGGGGTGCTGGGAACGCGATCGAGGCGATCGTCTCAAGGCGATCGACGCGTTGCGGCGCAGCCAGGAGTTCGGCCCCAGCTATTACGATTCGGCGCAGGCGCTGGCCCGTATCTTGCTGACCGGCGCGCCGTCACCCGGTGAGGCCGAGGAGGCCTTGCATTGGGCCGAAATCGCGTCGCAGCGGTCGCAGCAATCGCTGCCGGTAATCGAAGAAACGCTCGGCCAGGCGCTGCTCGCGAACGGTCGCCACGCCGAGGCCGTCCAGGTGCTCGAGCGTCTTATGAGCCTTTGCCAGCGAATGGGTGATCGCGATGCCCTCCGCCGCGCCGAGCAGCTGCTGACCAAGGCCAGGCAGAACGGCGCCGGCGAGTAAGGCGAACTAGCGGCGGCACCGTGCGGCAAGGCCGATTAGTAGATTCGCAGGGGCAGCAACCCCTGCTCCCCGATCAGTACACCCCAGGTCTCGTCCGCCCCCAGCGTGATCTTCTCGGTGATCACCGGCTGGCCCTTCAGCGTGACCTTGACCGTGTAATTGCCCGGTCCGACATCGAATGCAGGCCCGTCGGGCTTTTCCAAGCCGATGCCCGCCTTGATCGGGAACGGACTGCCGCCGAAATCGACCTTGGCGTCCGCTTCCGCGGCATTCGCAAAGATAACTCGCGCCTTGCCGGGCTTGGGCAGCACACCGGCCTTCTTGGCCGCGGCGGGCGAGCGGGTGGCAAGCTCGATCTGCGTCTCCTCCCCGGACGCCGTCAGGCTCACCGCCACCGAGTCCTGCTGCTTGCTGAACACCAGTTGCGCCATATCGTCGGCAATGCGGGCCTGCCCGGTCACTTCCTTCCAACCCGCGGCAGGCAGATGGCGACGATAGAACTCGACGAGCTTCGCCAAGGGCGCCTCGGTCGTGGCCGTGATCACGCGGCGAAATTGCGAGCTTTCCTGCGCATATTGCGATAGTTCCGTGGGAATCGGTAGACCGTCGATATCCTCGGGTTCCAACTCTTCCGGTGCAGCGGGGGTGTCTGTCGTCTCTTCGGCGGGCATTTCGTCGGCGGGCATCTCATCGGCCGCAAGGGGCTGTTCCGGCGCGTCGTACGAGAGCCCCTCGGTCGACAGCGTCACCACCGTGCCTTCGCCCAGGCCGGTATTGACCATCATGAAGTTGATCTCGGCCTCGCGCGGCCCCTTGAACTCGAACGACGCGGCGTTCTCGTGAACGACCGAAAAGCGGCGGTCTTCTTTCCAGTCGTCGCCCACGAGACGCTCGCGGTAGAAATCGGCCAGGTCCGGAATGGACAGCGAGCTGACGTATTGAATTTCCTCGTCTTCGGCGTCGAAGCTCACCTGTTTGGCGCCGGGCGGCAACGGCAAGCTGCGCGCGCTGGCGACGATCTGCGCGGGCTCCACGGCCGGCATTTCGGCTTCCGCCGGCGGCTCGTCGGGTTTGGTCAGCTTGGCCAGCGTCGCATCGTTGATCGGCTCGATCTCGATCTTGGTACCTTCGTCCACCTTGGCCAGGTGCAGCAGCAGATGCCGATCGGCCTCGTCCGCGCGACTGAACACCACGTTGGCGTATTCCTCGGCCACCTTGTCGAGCGCGGCGTTGGGTTGCCAGCCGAGAGCGGCGAGCTGCTCGCGATAGAACGCGGCCAGGTCGTCGACGGCGCGCTTGCTCGTGGCCTCGAGCCGATCCATGCCGTCGGAAAACGTGGCCAGGGCCACGTCGCCGGGCCAGGGCAATTCGGCCTGCAGGATCCGCGTCGAGTACTGGATCGAGGTCTTATTGCCCTGCGCCGGAGCGACAGAGATATACAACGACAACGCGACGGGGCCGCAACAAAAATCGGTCTGGAACGAATCCGGCGTCTCGGCCGCGGCGCCGCCGTTGCCATATTCGCGCCAACCGGCGGCCGTCCACAGCTCGCGCAATTGCTCGGCCATCTCGGGCACCTTGGCCGTAGTCAACAACATCACGGTATTGCCCTGGCTGTAGAACACCTCGGTGCCTTTGGGCCGTGGAAGCTGTTGCGGGGCGAAAGGGCCGGCGTTTTGCACGTTGACCGTGCTGCGCGCTTTGTTTTCGTAGTCGGGATAGACCGACAGCGTCAGCGTGCAGCTCTCGCGCTGCATGAACAGCAGGGCGTATTCCTTGTCGACACGCTCGGCGTTTTCGAAGGTCGCCTTTTTCCAGCCCTGTTCGGTCAGTGCCCGGCGATAGAAGTCGAAGGTCCGGCGCAGATCCAAAGGCACCGTCGCGCGCAACTCGCCTAGCGTCGCCGCCTCGACCTGGGCGCCTGCGGGGGACTGGAGTTTTCGTAAATCGAGCTTGGCCAGCACGGCCCGCGCGGCAGCCACGTCGAACGGGTCTTTCGCGCACACCGTCGGCCGCGGCATGACATTGAAGCAAAGCAAGATCGCAAACATTCCGGCGTATTCGCCACGGCAAGGCCCGCGCATAGTCACTTCCTGGATGGGTGCGGCAAAGGTGTCCAGCAAACGTAGCGAATTGCCGGCCGTTTTGCTACCAAAGGTGACACCGGGCCGGGGGGCACACGGGGTCGTTTTGCTGGTCACCGCCACACGGCTTGCGATGCCCGCCCGGCGGCTTCGGTCTCAGGCGTCGGCCACGAACTCTATGACCTCACAGGCTTCGCTCCGACGGCTCGCGCGGTTGGGATCGGCCCTGGTCCTGATCTTATCGCTGGTCGCGCTGCTCAGCATCGTCCTGCGCGGTGTCTTCGTCGTCGAGGTGCTGCTGGGGACTTCGCTCAGCGTCGAGCCGTTGGACGAATTCAATGTGCGCTACGCCCGGCGTCCCTGGCTCACGCTCGTGCACCTGGCCGGCGGACTGCTGTTTCTCATCACCGGGCCGCTGCAGTTTTCGCCGAGCCTGCGCCGACGTTCGCTGGCGCTGCATCGTTGGAGCGGGCGAATCTTCTTGTTCGGCTCGGCGCTGGCCGTCGGCAGCGCGTTGGTGTTCGTGATCGTGTTGCCGGTGTTCGGAGGTTTCTCCGCCACGGCAGGCACTTCGCTGGGCGCCGTGCTGTTCATCATCGCGCTCGCAGAAGCCTGGCGGTGCATCCGCCGGCGCGACGTTCGCAGCCACCGCGAATGGATGTTGCGGGCCTACGCGATCGGGCTGGGAATTGCCACGTTTCGCATCCTCTTAGCCCTGTTCACGGCGCCGCCGCTGGCGGTGCCCTTTGTCGAGGCCTGGGACACCGTCGCGTGGCTCGGGTTTGTGCTCAACCTGATCGTGGCCGAAACCTGGATCAATTTGTCGCGGGCCGGCTGACTGTCGTGCGCCGGGACGCTCCCCCGTCGGCCGCTCGACCGCCGCTGCAGCGGCGATTACAGTCTTGGTGGAGGGTTTGCGGGGCAAATTCGCCGGCGAAGAATCTCGTACCTCGCCCGTACAAGTTGGACGCATCTATGAAGACTCCTTTCGCGATCGTCGCCGCCTGCGTGCTGGCCTGCGCCCAGTTGCCCGCCGCCGCGGGGTTCGAGCTGGTCAACAATGACCGCGTACTTTGGGTCGGCAGCACGTTTGCCGAACGAGCCCAGTACTACGGCTATGACGAGACACGGCTCACGCTGCGCTGGCCGAATCGGAATTTCGTGTTTCGCAATCTCGGTTGGAGCGGCGACACGGTCTGGGCCGACGCCCGCGCCGGCTTCGACACGGCGAAGGAAGGTTTCAATCGGCTCCGCGAGCTGGTCAAGTCGCTCAAGCCGACCGTGATTTTCGTCGCCTACGGCGCGAATGAGGCCTACGCCGGATCGGCGGGGTTGGAACAATTCGAGGCCGGCTTGAAGTCGATGCTCGACATGCTGGCCGGCTCCAAGGTCCGCCTGGTGCTCGTATCGCCGATCAGGCTCGAGGACGTCGGGCGCCCGCTTCCCGACCCTGCGCCGCAGAACGCCCGGCTCGAGGAGTACGTCGCGCTGCTCGAAGGCGTGGCCCGTGAGCGGCACGCCGCCTGGATCGACCTGTTTCATCACCTGCCCATGGGGCAGGGCTGCCGGTTGACCGAGAACGGCCTTCATCTCAGCGCCGTCGGCTATTACCGCTGCTCCCAGGCCATCGAGTCGGCCCTGGAATTGCCGCCGCTCGATTGGCGTGTCTCGCTCGATTGGGGCGACGCGCCGCAGGTCGTCGAAAGCGTGGGCACCGAAGTCGAGATGCAGGTCCAGCGCAACGATCTGGCGGAATTTCGCGTGTCGGACGAGGTGCTGCCGGCGCCGCCGCCGCCCGAGGGCAGCCCTTGCCCGGCGCTCGCCACGCCGACGCGCACCCTCACCATCGACGGCCTGCCCGTGGGCCGCTATCGCCTGTCGATCGACGATCGCGAGGTGATCGTGGCCGACGCGGCCACTTGGGCCGCGGGCGTCGAGTTGACGAGCGGACCGGAGTTCATGGCCGTCGAGCGCCTGCGGGCCGCGATCCGCGAGAAGAACGAGCTGTTCTTCAATCGTTGGCGCCCACAGAACGAAACTTACCTGTTCGGTTTCCGCAAACACGAGCAAGGCCAGAACGCCAAGGAAGTCGCCGAGTTCGATGCCTTGGTTGCGGCCCAAGAGGCCCAGATTGCCGCGCTGCGGCGCCCCGCGCCGCACGTTTACCGCCTGACACGGGAGGTGAAGAAGTGAGTTGCCGGCCGCTTGTTTGTCTGATCGTCTTCGGCCTGCTGGCCAACCGGGCCGCCGCCCAGAATCAGCTCAAGGACATTCCCGATCCCGACCCGGCGATCGAACAGTCGTCGCTCGTGCTGCCCGAGGGGTTCGAAATCAATCTGTACGCGGCCGATCCGATCATCGCTAAGCCGATTCAGATCAACTTCGACGCGGCCGGCCGGCTTTGGATCGCCAGCAGCGAAACGTATCCACACATCCTGCCCGGTGCGCGCCCGCACGATCGCGTGGTAGTGCTCGAAGACCGCGACCACGACGGACGCTCCGATCAAGCCCAGGTGTTTGCCGAGGGGCTGCTGATTCCCACGGGAGTTGAGCCCGGCGATGGCGGGGCCTATGTGGCCAACAGCACCGATCTACTGCATCTCAGCGACACCGACGGCGACGGACGCGCCGATCGCTCGCGCGTTGTCCTCTCGGGCTTCGGCACCGAGGACACGCACCACATCCTGCATACGCTCCGCTTCGGCCCGGACGGCATGCTGTACTTCAACCAGTCGATCTACATTCACAGCCACATCGAGACGCCCCACGGCGTCCGGCGGCTCAACGGCGGCGGAGTCTGGCATTTCCGGCCCGAAACGCTCGAGCTGGGCGTGTTCATTCGCGGGCTGGTAAATCCCTGGGGCCACGCGTTCGATCGCTGGGGACAATCGTTCGGTACCGACGGGGCAGGGGGCGAAGGGATCAACTACCTGTTGCCCGGTGCGACTTATTTCACCGCGCCCGGCGCGGTCCGCATTCTGCCGGGCCTGAATCCTGGCAGCCCGAAGCACTGTGCTTTGGAGATCGTCGACGGCCGGCATCTGTCCGACGACTGGCAAGGCAGCCTGATTACCAACGATTTTCGCGCTAACCGTGTCTGCCGCTTCGTGGTCTCGGACGATGGCGCAGGCTACGCCTCGCGCGAGCAAACCGAGCTGATTCGCTCGACGAACGTGGCCTTCCGCCCGGTCGACGTCAAGCAGGGTCCGGACGGGGCGATCTACATTGCCGACTGGTACAACCCGATCATCCAGCACGGCGAGGTCGACTTTCGCGATCCGCGCCGCGACCACGTTCACGGGCGCATCTGGCGCGTGACGGCCAAGGGACGGCCCTTGGTGCCCCGCATCGACTTCGCCGCCTCGAGCACTCCGGAGTTGCTGGCGATGCTCCAGGCCCCCGAGAGTTGGACGCGCCATTTCGCCAAGCGCACGCTCAAGGAGCGCGGCGTAAGCGTCATACCCGAACTGGCGGCCTGGTCTGCGGCACTCGATCCGACCACGCAGGATTACGAACATCACCGCCTCGAGGCTCTGTGGACTTATCAATCGCTCGACGTCGTGGAGCCCGATTTGCTCCAATCGCTGCTGACGGCCCGCGATCCGCGCGTCCGCGCCGCGGCTACCCGGGTGCTGCGCTACTGGCACCCGCGCATCTCCGACGCGCTGGAGCTGCTGGCCTCGCGCGTTGGCGACGAGCATCCTCGCGTGCGGCTCGAGGCGGTGCGCGCGCTGGCCCACGTGCCGGATCCGCGCAGCATCGAGCTGGCCTTGAACGCGCTCGACGCACCGATGGACCGGTTCCTCGACTATGCCTTGTGGGCCACTTCTCGCGACCTGGCGCCCGTCTGGCTGCCCGAACTGCAGGCCGGCCGCCTGCACCTCGCCGAACAACCGGCGCACTTCGAATTCGCCCTCACGGCCGTGGCCACGGCCGAGGTCGTCGAACCGCTGCTCGGCTTGCTCGAGCGAGGCGCCGTTTCCGAAGCGCGCCAGGCCAGCGTGCTCGATCTGATCGGCACGCAGGGTGGCACCGATCAGTTGCGCCGTTTGCTCGACCTGGTGTTGAAGTCGGCGGCCAGCGAGCCCGGCAAGGCGCTGCCGTTGCTGGCGGCTCTGTCGAAGGCTTCGGCCCAACGTCAACTGCAGCCCAGCGGTGATTTGTCGGGCCTGACGGCGCTGTTTGCGACCTCGGACGAGGGACTGCGAGCCGCGGCCCTGCGTTTGGCCGGGCAATGGCGTTTGGAGGCCGCGCGCTCGCAACTGGCCGAACTGGTCGCGGCGGGCGATACGGCACTGCCGCCGAGTTCGCGTCAAGCGGCCATCGAAGGACTCGTCGCGCTCGGCGGGCAAGCCAGCGTCGATGCGCTGGCCGCGCTGGTCGATGGCCAGCGTGCCGCCGAGGTGCAGACCGCCGCCGTGGTCGGTATCGCCGCGCTCGATCCTGGCCGCGCGGCGACCTTGGCCGTGCAACTGCTGCAATCGGCCGCAGGCAATGTCGACCTCGCGACCTTGTTGAATGTGTTCGTGCGCCGCAACGAGGGAACCAAGGCCCTGTTGGCCGCGTTGACCGAACAACAATTGCCCCCGGACACGGCCAAGCTGGCCTTGCGCGTCGTGCGCAGCGCCGGTCGCGAGCTGCCCGAGCTGATCGAGGCGCTCAATCGGGCCGGAGGGTTGGGCGCAGGCCCCGTGGCGCTGTCGCCCGAGCAACTCGCCGAACTGGTCGAGGTGGTCAAGACGCAAGGTGACGCGGCCCGGGGTGAGCAGATCTTTCGCCGTCAGGAGACGGCCTGCCTGAAGTGCCACGCGATCGCCGGCGCGGGCGGCCGTGTCGGGCCGGACCTGGTGAGCATCGGCGGCAGCGCGCAGATCGATTACCTGGTCGAGTCGATCCTGGTGCCGACAAAGGCCGTCAAGGAGAACTATCATTCGCTCGTGGTCAGCACGACCGACGGGCAGGTGTTTTCGGGAGTCCCGGCGCGGCAAACCGACACCGAGTTGATCCTGCGCGACGCCGAGGACAAGGAAGTCGTGATTCCGCTCGAATCGATCGACGAAAAGACCCCCGGCGGATCGATCATGCCCGTCGGCCTGGTCGACACTCTTACCCGTGCCGAGCTCGTTGATCTGGTTCGATTCCTGTCCGAGTTGGGCAAGGTCGGTCCCTATACGGCCGACAAGGCACGCGTCGCGCGGCGCTGGCAAGCGGTCGAAAACACCCCCGCGATGGCGCAGATGATCCGCTATGCCAGCGGCGACCTCGCCGCGCAGGCACATCCTGATCTCGTTTGGCGTTCCGTCTACAGCCGCGTCGACGGCACGCTGCCCGTGGAAGATTTGCCGGCGCTGCGGGTCCGCGCCGAGCGCCCGCCGACGGCCTACGTGCGGGCCGAGATTGAAGTGACGACCGCGGGGCCCGTGCGTCTGCTGGCCGGCGACACGACGGGCATCACCTTCTGGCTCGACAGCAACAAGCAGGCCTTGGCGACCGAGAACGACCTCGACTTGCCCGCCGGGCGGCACATCGTCTGCCTGGCGGTCGACGCCAGCCAGCGCACCACGCCGCTCCGGCTCGAACTCGCCGACGCCCCGAATTCGCCGGCTCGCGCCGAGTGGGTCACCGGCAAGTAAGCCGGCGTTTGTCCCTTGCCCGGCAGTCGCTGCTTTGTGGCCCAAGCGTCTGAGCGCCGGTGGCCTGAGCCGTTGCCCCGTGCAGCTCCGCACATGGTGGCCAGGGCGTTTCTCGGCTAAATTCGCCTGTATGGCGAAGCGCGGTGGTAGCGACGAGGCGGTCGATTTCCGAGCGGAGATCCGCGCGGCGGGACTGCGCTGCACCAATGGGCGGCTGGCCGTGCTGCGCCGGCTGCAGGCCGCAGCCCGCCCGCAAACGCATGCCGAACTGGCCGAGCACCTGGTGCCCGAGGGCTACGACAAGACGACCGTCTATCGCAACTTGATCGACCTGGCCGAGGCGGGTCTGGTTAGCCGGACCGAGCTGGGCGACCACCTCTGGCGGTTCGAACTCCGCCGCGCCGGCCATCAACACGAAAACACGCACCCGCACTTTCTCTGCACGACGTGCGGCGAATTGAAGTGCCTGGAGAAGGCAAGCGTGTCGGTCGAGCCACAGCGTGCGCCCCGCGTGATTGACCAGATCACCGAGGTGCTGCTCAAGGGCCGGTGCGTCAAGTGCGCGGGCCGCTAGAGGCCGATCACGGTTGTCCCGCGCCGTGTCGCCCAGCGTAGCAGCGCCGTCGCGGCTGCGCATTGCGGCCGCTTCACCACACCTGGGGCAGAACTTCGTCGATCGCCGCGCAGACTTCTTCGCTGCTCGGGCGCGCGAGGTAGCGCGTCGGCCGAAAGATCCAGCGCACGACGCCTTGCTGATCGATCAGCACCATCGTCGGCGCGGCGGTGTCGCTACCGTTGGGCGCCCCACCGGGATGCAACGTGCCGGTCGCATCGATGAGTTTTCGAGCCGCGTCGCTGACGATTTCCAGGTTCGGAAAATCGGCCTGCGTCTGCAATGTCTCCGCGCCGCCTTCGATCGAGGCGGCGATTACGTGCACGTGTCGCAGGTCAAAACTGCGGTGGCTGGCGTCGAGATCGGCCAACTGCGCCATGCAGTAGGCGCACCACCGCCCGCGGAATAACACGATCAGGTGACTGCCCTCGCCCCCCTTGAGCACCTCCTGCGTCAGCTTCGTACCGTTGGCCCGCAAAGCGTAGAACGCGGGGAACGGCTCGCCAACCTTCAACGGACCGTTGTAGGCCGGCAATTGGCTCCACGAAAGGATGTACATCCAGGTTGCCGCGGCCAGTGCGGCGCCCAGCACGAACAACGCGGCGCGCCAGACGTTGAACCACTGGATCGTGGCGACCAACAACAACACGGCACCCAGCGAAATGGTGACGGCCGCCCACCAAGGCACCGTCAACACACTCGCAGCGATCATCAGGCCATAGATGAACGGCGGCAAAAAAGCGCACACGATGCCCAGCCCCAAGGCGACGCGCGGTGGACGGGGCCCCGTCGGAGCGCGGCGCCGCGGTGCCGCCGATGGGGCAGCGGGCGTTTGGGGGCCGCCAGCGCCAGGCACCTGTGCCCCTGCCGCCTGGGATGCTGCCGCCTGGGATGCTGGCGTGGCAGCCGGGGTCGTACTCGCCGATTCCATGAATTACCCGCCTCCGACGCGACGTCCCCTGCGACCGAGCCCTCGGGCAAACGAAACGTGCGCGAAGTGTCATTGTACTCGATTCAGAGGCCGCGACGAGTCGGCCGCAGGGGAAGCTGCGCGGCCCGCCTCGGAAATACCCCAGGCAAGCCAGGCGGCGATCACCACCAACACGACGGGCATCACGCGCCCCATGCCGCGAAAATCGGCGGACCAGGCCAGCAGAATCACCCGTCCGTCGGCCTTCAGGACGCGTTCCCAGGGCTGCTTTTCCAGTCGATCTCCCCAGCGGGGGACGGCGGCAAAGACCTCTTGGTCGACGTGCAGCACTCGCCGATCCGCGAGCATCCACAGACAGACGTCGTCCTGGCCCGGGTGCTTCTCGTGTCGTACCTCGGAGTTCAGCAACTGAGTCGCCAACGCCAAGGGAATCGTCGACCGGGCCGCAGTGACCCACAGGTTGGTGCAGGCCAGAATTCCCGCCAGCCGCGCCAGCGTCAGGATCGCCACGCGTTCATAGAAACGCAAAGTGATACCCTCCGAACAAGAGCGCCGCGGCCAGCGCGAGCAGCACGACGCTGGCCATTCGCGTCAGCAATCCGCGCCGCGCGACGGCCTGAGCGATTGCGCCCGCGACCACCGCGCCGAGACTTTGATTGCAAAAGTCGACCTCGTCGAACTTGGCCAGGCGATACAACGTCGATTCGAAAACACCTCCTAACGCGACGCAGGCGAGCACCGCCAACAGCACGACCGTGGCGCCGGCCCGGCGCTGGATCTCACCGGAAATGGCCAGCAGCGCCAGTACTGCCACGCCTAATGTTCCGCCGCAGCCTGCGAGAAAGTGACCCAGGTAGTCGCTGCGCTGGCCGAGCCAGCCGGCATACGCGCCGGCCGTCGTCGCGACGGTGAGCAGCAAGCCCACCACGAGGATGCCCAGCGACTGCGTGCGCATCAGGTTGTCCCCCGGGATGCTCAGGAATCTTCGCCGGCTTTCGAGCGGCGGTCGAGCGCCGCCAGGAGCGGCGCCAGGATCGGCCCGTAGCTCTTGTAGGCCCGGGTTTCCGGCGGCAGTCCGCGAAGCGTGGCCGCAAGCTGTCCGGCAATGTCGGCCGTCGTACACACTTCGTCGAGGCGGCGCAAATGGGTGCGGATCGTGAACAGCACCCAGCCCGTTCGTGGCAATCGCCGCAAGGTCTGCCGCTCGACGCGCAGCCACAGCGAAGCCAGCGCATTGTCAGGGCCCAGCGCGGGATTCAGCGGCGGGTGCGCCGTCGGCTGAAACAAGACGTCGCTGTCATGCAGACTCCAGTTCAGCCGCCACACGGGCTTTTCGACCTTGAGTGCCTCGAGCAAACGATCCGACGGCTCGGCGACCTGCGGGTCGTAATACGGCACCGGTGCGTGGATCTCGCGCAGCGTGGCGCCCAGCTTTTCCCACACGCGCCAGCGCGACGGAAAACACACGACTGCCGCGTCGAGCCGATAGCCCGCCGGATCGGGGCGCATCAGGCACAGGTCTTCGCCGACGAGGCGCGCCGACGTCGCCAGCGGATGCTCGTCGGCCCGGGCCAGGTCGTGAACCGTGTCGGTCAAATGATCGTGCAGCCGATCCGCCACGAGCGTAAACCAGCCGGGAAACAACTCGGCCAGGTGTTTCGCCAGCATTTCCAGCAGCTCCTGCGCAGGCTCTTCGGAACCGGGCAAAGCGACGAAACACCGTTGGCGTTCGGTTTCGAGCAATTGGCGGCGCAGCCGCAGTTGGTCCGGCGTGGCGGTGTCGATTTCGATCCAGTCGACCAGCTCGAGCGGCCGGGTCGCCAGGCTCAGCTTGAACGGTCGCCCGTCGAATGGCTGATACCAAGGCGGCGAAGGCAGGGGCAGGATCATGAACCGTCTCGCCGGCAGCACGCGTTCTCAGCGGGAATAAACCACCCGGTGACGACCCTCAACCGGTCACCAGGAGCCATCAACCTGTTACCAGGAGATTGTCGCGGTGGACGACTTCCTCGTACGGACAGCGCCCCAAGGCAACGGCGATCTGCTCGGTGCGCAGGCCCTTGATGCGGCGCAGCTCCTCGGCCGTGTAGTTGCTGAGCCCGCGAGCGAATTCCTGCCCGGCGCCGTCGCGCAGCGCGACGACGTCTCCCTTGGCGAACTCGCCGGACACGTCGACCACGCCGATGGCCAACAAGCTGCGGCCTTGCTCCGCGATCGCGCGCCGCGCCCCGGCATCGAGCACCAGGTAGCCGCGCGGCTGGACCGTGAACCCGATCCAGCGCTTCCGGGCACCGATCGAGTTGCCCTGAGCGGTGAACAGGGTCCCGACTTCCTCGCCGCGGGCAATCCGTGCCAAAGCGCCAGGGTGGCGACCACTGGCGATGATGACGTTTTCGCCCGCGGCGGTGCAGATCCGCGCCGCGCGCAGCTTGCTGGCCATGCCTCCCTTGCTGAGCCCGGTGACCCGGTCGCGCACAAGGTTCCAGATTGAGTCATCGACGGTCGCGACCGTGGGAATGACCTTCGAACTTGCTTCCGCGGGGTCGCCGTCGTACAGGCCCTCGACGTCGGAGAGCAACACGAGCAACGGCGCTCTCAGCAGGTTGGTCACCAGCGCGGCGAGCCGGTCATTGTCTCCAAACGTCGTCTGCAGCTCTTCGACGCTCACCGTGTCGTTTTCGTTGATGATCGGCACCGCGCCAAAATCGAGCAGGGCATGCAGCGTATTGCGCACGTTCAAATAGCGCGTCCGCTCGTCAAGGTCCTCTGCCGTCAGGAGGATTTGGGCCGCATGCCGCCCGTGGGCGCGGAAACTGCGCTCGTAGGCTTGAACGAGATAGCATTGTCCCACGGCGGCGACCGCCTGAAGCTGGGGGAGCAATTGCGGGCGCCGCGCCAGCCCTAGTTGCCCCATCCCGGCACCTACCGCGCCCGAACTGACCAGCGCCACTTTGCGGCCGCCATCGACGAGTTCATTCAATTCACCCGCCAGGGCGGCGACGCGCTGTTCGTCCAACATGCCCTGGGGGGTGGTCAGTACGCGCGTGCCGACCTTGACGACGATGACGTCGGCCGTACGAGCGAGCTCGGCGCGCAAACTTGCAGTCACGGCAAACTTCTCGAGACGCGGGAACGGAATTCCGCCTCAGAATACCGCCGCTCGACCCGGGGGACCAAGGGGAGGGTGGCGCAAGACGTCACTGGCAGCCCGATTCTCCGACGTTGGTCAACTCTGCCTGCACAGGGGCCGCGTCCTGCATTGCAGACCAAACCCCGTGCAAATCTCGCTGTGACTCGCTTGGTTGTGATCGAGGCCCCGCGCGCTTAAAATAAGCAGGCCGGCCTTGAGTAGTTGCGCAGGCCGTCGCGCGGGCCGGGTCCGTGGTCGCGCGGTGGGACGACGCTTTAACGCTGGGCATTTCGGACGCCCCCGCGGACGGCAGACGGCTTACGATGAGCGAACTGCATCACGAGTGTGGAATCGTCGCCGTCTATCACCTTCCCGGCGGCGAGACCAGTCCGTTGTGTCCGGCGCAAGGTCCCGAGGAGATCAGCCGGCTGATCCCCCGGATGTTGCTGGACATCCAAAATCGCGGCCAGCTCTCGGCCGGGATGAGCACCTACAATCCGCAGCGGCGACAGTTGATCGCCCACTACAAAGACCTCGGCAACGTCAGCGAGGTCTTTCGCATGAACCATCGGCCCAAGTTCGAGAGCCTGATGGAGCGTTTTGCCGGCCGGGCCGCCATCGGGCACGTGCGCTACGCCACCTGCGGCGCCGAAGACTTGAGCTACGCCCAGCCGTTCGAACGGCACCACCTGCAAAAGCAAAAGTGGTTCAGCTTCGCCTTTAACGGCCAATTGGCCAACTACGGCCAGCTCAAGTCGCAGTTATTGGCCAACGGCGACAACTTCCTGGCCCGCGACACCGACACCGAGATCATCCTGCACGCGATCGGCCACCAGTACGTCGGCGACCGTCGCCCGTCGCTGGTCGACGTCTGCAAAGAACTTTCCTCGCAGTTCGACGGGGCCTATTGTCTGGTGCTGATCAACGCCGTGGGCGAAATGCTCGTGATGCGCGATCCGCTCGGGCTGCGGCCGTTGTGCTATGCCAAGGAGGGGTCGCTGTTCGCCGCCGCGAGCGAGAGCGTCGCCCTGTTGAATCTGGGCTTCGCCGCCGAAAGCATCCATTCGCTCCGGCCGGGCCAATGCATCACCATCAGCGACGGGCGTTTCGCCGTCGAGCAATACTGTGCGAGCCCCCGGCGGGCGCATTGCTTCTTTGAATGGATCTACTTTGCCAACGTGGCCAGCACGATGGACGGCCGCGGGGTCTATCTCTCGCGCAAGGCGCTCGGCGAAGAGTTGGCCGATTTGGAAGACGTACAGATCGACGACGATACGATCGTCGTCCCGGTGCCCGACACGAGCAAGGCCGCGGCCGACGCGATGGCCTATCGGCTTAAGGTACCTTCGCTCGAAGGCCTGATTCGCAATCGTTATACGGGCCGGACGTTTATCGAAGGCTCGAGCAGCCGGACGAGCAAGGCCCAGTTGAAATACACGCCGCTGCGCGAGGTGCTCGAGGGCAAGCGCGTGTTGCTGGTCGAAGACTCGATCGTGCGCTCGACGACGATGAAGGTGTTGATCGACCGCATCCGTTCGCTGGGCCGCGCCCGCGAAATCCACGTCCGCGTCGCGTGTCCGCCGATCGTGGCACCATGCTTTTACGGCATCGACATGTCGCGGATCAGCGAGTTGTTCGCCCCGCAATTCCTGCCCGACGGCAAGCTGACCGCCGAGGCGCAGGTTCGCATGGCGCGGCAGCTCGGCGCCGATTCGCTCCGTTATCTGCCGGTCGAATCGATTGCCCGGGCGATCGGCTTCGACAGCGATCAACTGTGCCAGGCCTGCATCACGGGCAACTACCCCACGCCGTGCGGTCAGGAGCTGTATTCCCTGGCCCAAGCGCAATCGACTACGACGGGCGCCGCGCGCACCTACGAGATCGACCCGGCCGAGGCCCCTGGCGGCGGCGCCTGGGCGCCGGAAATGGTCGACGCGGACCTGGCCGACGATGGCGTGGCCCAGCAGGTCGATCCAAGCAACTGGTAGCCTACGGCCCGTCCTTCAGGCGACCAGATCGATCCCCTGCGGTTCGACGCCGCTTTGCACGCGGGCAAATTTCTGCAGCCAGGCCATGCGCGTCTGCAATGTCGCCAGGGCCTGGGTCGCTTCGACCGTCACGCCCGGGTTGCGCTTGGCGCGCTCGTTCAGCCGGCTCAGTTCGCGTTGCTGTTCGTTCATCTGGTCGGCATGCAGTTCCAGCAGGTCGACCGGTTCCTCGGGGTCGACGCCGGCCGCGTCGAGATCGAGCCGTACCAGCGATAGCTCGCGGAACTGCGCGTCGTCGATGACGCCGGCCGCGTGCAACTTCTGAATCATCTCGGTGAACTCACGCGGCGTGATGTGCGTGATGTCATAGTGCCCGAGGATTTCCCGGAACGTGTCGCTCGTGTTGCTGGGAGGCCCCGCCGGCGCGCCAACCGCCGTGTCGAGCGTCGCCGTGCTCGCACCCGGCTCGGGCGGGCGCGAGGCGCCGAGATCGATCAATGTCGCCGCGGTAATTGGAGAGAATTCCATCCCAGGGGCACTCCGGAGTGATTCCAGGCAGCCAAATGCAGGGCCGTGCGTACCGCGGATTGGCAAACACCATGCCAGGGGCGTGCCGCATTCCTGGCCTGGGGCAGCGCACCGGCAGGCGAGTCGTTGCACGCAGACGACTTACGTAAAATCGCCGCACGCGCCGGCGCTCGGGGCGACCTGCTTGCAGCTCAGGCCAGCACGCCTTCTTTGCCGCTAGCGTCCGGCAAGAATTGCGCGGGCGCCCCGCGGATCGCTCCCGGCTCGGGCGCCGGCAGCACGCAAGGAGCGCGACCGCCGCGGTAGGTCACCCGGCCGGTCAATTCCCGGGTCTGCGACAGGAACACGACGATCGATGCGGCAAAGAAGGTGCCCGCCGCCACCAGCAACCAAGCGGGCAGATCGCCCATTGGGGGATCGACGGCGCCCACGGCCCAGGCGAACGACAACCCCGCCGCCAGGGCCAGCCGCGCGAGTTCCGAAGCCAGGGCCCAGCGCCGGCGTTCGTAAATGGCCCCGCAATTGGCCAACGCCAGCAGCACCCACAGCGTCAGTCCCACAGTCATGCCCAACGAGAGCACACCGCGCGGCGCAACGACCATCAGCGCCACCGCCACGCACAGCGTCGCGGTGAATTGCACGGTCACATAGGCGGCCAAACCGCGCGGGATCGTCGTGTCGAACTTGATCACGGTTTCGCGGGTGACAAAAGCGCCGGGGGGATTCTCGGGCAATCCTTCGGGGCGCCAGCCCGGCGGCATGAACCAGATGCGCAACTTGTCGCGCCAGTGCGGGGCCAGCCAGGCATCGCGACACAGTTCGTACCAGATGTGCAAGTTGGCCCAGATCGGGTTCCAACTATTGAGCGGCTTGGTCAGTCCGTAAACGGGCTCTTCTTCCTCGGGCACGAAGGTCCCGAACATCCGGTCCCAGATGATCAGGGTACCGGCATAGTTCTTGTCGAGATATTTCGGATTGCGAGCATGGTGCACGCGGTGATGCGAAGGGGTGTTGAACACCCATTCCAAGGGGCCCATGCGGCCGATGGCCCGGGTGTGAATCCAGAACTGGTACAGCGTGTCGAACGACTTCATCGCCAACAGCCATAGGGGCGGAAAGCCGATGATCACCAGCGGCGTGTAGAAGGCCCAGGAGAATACGTCCTGAAAAGTGCCCTGGCGCAGGGCGACCGACAAGTTGTACTCTTCGCTTTGATGATGCACGACGTGCGTCGCCCAGGGCGCGTTCATCTCGTGGGCGATGCGGTGGAACCAGTAATAGGCCAAATCGACGCCGAGAAACAATCCCACGGCCGCGGCCCATTTGGCGGCAATCGGCCACTCGGCAATCTCGAGCAACCGACAATGCTCATAGAGCCAAAGATAGCCGACGAAGAAGGCCGTCTTGGTGAAGATACCGATGATCTGCTGAATGATGCCGCAACTCAGGTCGTTGATCGAATCGTTCAACCGGTACAGCTCGCGATGCTCGCGATAGCCGAAGACGATTTCGACCAGAATCAGCAGGAAGAATACCGGCACCGCATAGGTGATGTAGGGGATGCCGCTACCGAGCAACCAGTCGATCGAGTCCATCGCGCGACCTCGCCAGAAGGAAGGAGGCCTTTAGTATAGCGCCCCTGGAGCAAGGAGGGGTGGACCCGCGACAGGTCGCCGCGGTTGGCGGACCGGAGGTGCTTCGGCGGGCCCGCCAGGCCAAGGCCTAGCGGAACAGGCACCTTCAGGCCGACGCCTTGCGGAACAGGCTGCGGTAGATCGGCTGGCCGTGTTGCCGCATCCGCCGCTCGAAATGCGTACGGTAATCGAGGTCGTGCACGGCCGGGCTTTCAGGAACTTCGAGCGGGCCTGCAAGACGCACCGTTTCGCCGATCAGGGCCAGCGTGACCGCGAAATATTCCTCGACGTCGGTCCAAAAGTGCAGCTCGCCGCCCGGGCGGAGCACACGTTCGATTTGCCTCAAGAATTCTTCGTTCATCACGCGGCGTTTGCGGTGCCGCTTTTTCCACCACGGATCGGGAAAATAGACGTGTACGGCGGCCGCCAGGTCGTCGGGCAAGGCCTCGGCGAACAGCCGCTGGGCGTCGCCCGCGACAATGCGGGCATTCGTCAGCCCGGCGCGCGCCAGTCCGGCGGCCGTGTATTCGGCATAGCGATAGGCGATTTCGACGCCGAGGAAATCGTGATCCGGACAGGCTGCCGCCGCGTTCCGCAGGAACAACCCCTTGCCGCTGCCGACCTCGATCTCCAACGGGGCCAGTCGCCCGAAGAGCGCGGCCTGGTCCCAGGCGGGCTGCCGCACCACCAGGGCCGGCTCGTCATCGGCCGTGCGCCGCGGGGGCACGAACTCTGAGAGCCGGCGCAAGTATGGCGCCAGGTTCAGTTCGGGACTGATCTTGCGAAGCGTACGACGACCCATCGACTGCAATTTTCCGTGTGCCAGCGCGGCTCAGCGATAGTCAGCGTCGTTCGACCAGGCGTCCCAGGAATGACGCTCGGCCGGCCCGGCGATGAAGTTGAAGATCCCCATGGCCAGCGCCCCCGCCGCAAAACCGCCGACGTGCGCCCACCAGGCCACGCCGCCGTTCAGATCCATGCCCAGCGCGCGGCGTGCCTCGAGCAATTGGCCCAAGAACCAGAGTCCGAGCACCGCCAGCGCAGGCAGATCGATGACCGTGAAGAAGATGACCAGGAACAAGAGCGTCCGGATCTGGGCAAAAGGATACGTCACGGCGTAGGCCCCGAGCACCGCGGCCACCGCGCCGCTGGCCCCGATCACCGGCATCACGCTTTCCGGTCCCGTTGCCCAATGGCAAAAGGTCGCGGCCAGACCGCCCGCGAGATAGAAGAGCAGAAACAGCACGTGGCCCAGGCGGTCTTCGATATTGTTGCCGAAGATCCACAAGAACCACATATTGCCGACCAGGTGCGCCAGGCCGCCGTGCAGGAACATGCACGTCAGCAGTGAGAGCAACACGTCGCCCCGGCTGACGTCGAGTCGTTGGGGAGCGATCAATTGTTCCCGGCGCATCAGCCGCCGCAGGTTCTCGGCCGGATGCGGACGCAGGACGATCGGTTTGTCCGCTTCCAGCGCCGAAATCCGCGCCGGAACGAATCCGTATTCGTAGACGATCCGCTGTTGCGCTTCCTGCGGCTGCAACGAAACATAGAGCAGCACCAGCGCGTTTATGGCCACCAGGCCAAACGTCACATAGGGCGTACTGCTCGAGGGATTCTCGTCGCGCAGCGGAAAGAGCATGGAGTTTGCGGCCTCGCGGCTTTAGTCGGCACCCATGGCTGCGCGAAATCGATCCTCGATCTCGTCGGGAAGCGCCGCCCCGCGAATCACGCCCTCGGCGACAAGCTGTTCATCAACAAAGCACTGGAACCGGCAGACGAGCAACACGTTCGGCCGGATGCGTTCGGCCGCGGCCACGATCACCATGCGATCGCCAGGTTGTACCGGCCCGCGAATCCGTACCTCGTCCAGGCCGGCCAGCCCCAGGATCTTGCCTCCCATGAGCTTGAAGCGCGAGCAGAAGTAGGACGCCAACTGGGCGGCCGCTTCGCACATCACGACGCCCGGCATAACCGCCGCGCCGGGGAAATGCCCGGCCACCCAGAACTCATCGTGGCCCACGTCCTTGTAGCCCACGATCAACTTGCGCTCCTCGTCAATGTGCACGATGGCCGTCAACTGCTCCATCATGTCGCGTTGGGGGATGTAGCGGCGAATCTCGTCGATCCCCGCGACGACACGGCTCAGGTCATACGCCGAGCGATCCAACAACAGGTCGCGTGCGGTCACCGATGTTCCCTCCAGCGCGCAATGATTCCAATCGATCGGGAACTAGCCGAGCGAGCCGCCAAGTGACGATTCCGCGATCCCTGGCCGCGCCATAGTGCGGCGCTCAGGTGCGCAAGTCGCGACGCTTCAGTCGACGAGCCTTGCTGTTGGCGGGACGAGAGCCCTTATTGGATTTCTTGAGCACACGATGCGGTTTGGCCATGGAAATGGAATCCTGCAGGCGCGAGTTTGCTGGGCGAAACGATGTTCACCCAGTTTACCGCATCACCCCCTAGGGCCGGAAGGCGGTGCCGGGTGCAGGCGCCGCGAGGCGTCGGCGCTGCAGCTTGCGGTGGTGCAGCGGCCGGTCAAGCGCAGGCGATTTCGCGCGAAAACCGCATAGGCCGCGGCGAGTAGGGGCGACACGACCGGCAGCCGGCTGAGCGCGACCAACCGCCGGAACCCCACCGCGGAATACATCCGGCGAAAGACCTCGACCCCTTCGACCCAACTGCCGTCGGGCAGGCGTGCATGCATCCGGGCCATAAGTTCCGCGGACGATTTGCCCAGATTCGCGGCTGCCGGATCGAGCGTCTCGAGGTCGGTGAACCGGATGCGCTGGCCCCGGTCTCGGCACCGCAGCAGGTCGATCTCGCGGCGGCACAAAGGGCAACCGCCGTCAAAGAAGACTTCGATCTCGAAAGGGTCGGCCGACATTATCGCCCGGGGGGGAATTGGGGAACACGATGCTAAGCTCACCCAATTCTAGCGCGGCACGAGGGGGGCGGCGACCGTCAGCGCAGCGGCGACTTTTTCTCACCCCAGGCCGGCGCAGGACGGGGAGCATGCGGCGCCGCGGTCGGATGCGCCGGGTCAACGCGGCGCCGCTCGCCGCGCGCGTTGGCGACCGGCCCGTGCGGAGTCGCGTCCGGCGGCTCCGGAGCTGCCGTGCCCTTGCCCCGGCTCAACAGCCGCAATCCCGCCGGCAAGACCAGCACGCTGGTCACCAAGCAACACGTCACGCCAATCGTGAGAATCCGTCCCAGGCTCACCAGGCCCTGATGTGTGGCAATCATCATGCTGCCAAACCCCACGATCGTGGTGAGCGAGTCGACCAGCAGGGCCACGGCCGTACTGGCGCACATCGAGTAAGGCCCCGTCTGCTCGCGGTACTCGTGCACGATATGCACGCCGTAGTCGATGCCGATCCCGAGGATCAGCGGCAGCGCGATCAGGTTGGCCGGGTTGAGTGGAATGTTGAGCCAGCCCATCAGGCCGAACATCTGTCCCACGCCGAGGATCAAAGGTGTGAGCGCCAACAGCGATGCCCAAACGCTGCGGAAGTCGAGCCACACCACGACCACAACGATCAGCGAGGCGTAAAGGCCCGCCTGTTCAAAGCTGCGGCGCATTTCGTGCGTCGCCTCGTAAGCCTGGAGCGGATTGCCCGTGACGCGCGGATCGACCGAGCGGACCTCGTGGACGAATCGCTCGAGCGCATGGACGTCCCAGATATTGCCCCGGCCATAGATTTTCAACAGGTGGCGGCCATGATGGCCCACGAACCGGCTGACCAACGGCTCGGGCAGGTCTTCGAATTTCGGCGGCTCGGGATCGGCCATCGACGCGAGGGCATGCAACCGGCTCAAGAGATCGCCGGCCGCCTGTTGCTGATACCGGGCGATGCGCGCGTAGCAATCGGCCAGGGACAAACGCCGCAATTCGACGCGGGCCTGTTCCAGATGGCCCAGGGCAGGCGAGCCGGGAGCCACGGTGACGAGCGTCTGTTGCAGCGCGCCCAGCAATTGTCCGATCATCTCGGGACGATCGACCGCGACGAGCGGCGGCCGTTCGGGCAGTTCGGTCAAGCGCGCGCCGATGCGGCGAATCGCCGGCGACCTTTCGGCGTCGCCCTCGGGCACCAGGGTGACGATATCTTCGGTGCGCTCGACCGAGGCCAACTGCAGGAACTTTTCCTTGCGCTCCAGCAGTTCTGCGCGGCTGTCGGCCAGCGAGAGGGCATACCACGAGCTCTGTTGACACTCGTTCAACAAGCGCTTTTCGAGCTCGACGCTTTCCACGCCGTCGGCCTGCATGTTGAGCAGGTTGTTGTCGTACCACAGCTTAGGCATGCCGATGCACATCAAGGCCGTGCAAGTGAGCGCCAGGCCCAGCGTCGTCCGCGGCCGCGCCAACGGGATATTGATCCAGGAGTTGACCGCCAACGGCTGCGGCGGCGTGAAGTTGCGCGAGTTACCCTCGTAAATCACGATCACGGCCGGCAACACGACCAGCATCGCCACGGCACACAGCAAGATCCCGCCGCCGGCGACGATGCCCAATTCGGCAATGCCCACGAACGAGGTGAAACCGGCACAGTAGAACGCGGCCGCCGTGGTCACCGCGCCGGTGGTAATCGCGGGGCTGATCGCGCGCCCGGTTGCGACGAGCGCCTCGGCGCAGGGCACGTGCTGCGCGCGGATCTGCAGATACCGCGAGACGAAATGCACGCCGTAGTCGATCCCGATGCCGATCAGCGTCACCGTGAACGAGACGCTCAGGATGTTCAAGTGGCCGACGAACAGCGTGACGTAGCCGAACGACCAGGCCATGCCCAGCAACAACACGAGGTTGGCCAGGATGGCATGACGTACACCGCCGAAACCGGCGATGAACAAGCACAAGACGCCGCCCATCGAGACGATGCTGGCCCAGGTCATCGAATTCTGACTGGCCTTCATCTCGTCATTTTCCATGATCGGCAGCCCGGTGAAGCCGACCTTGATATCCGGGTGCCGGGCCGTGATGGCCGTGGCCATCGCGCGCAGCGTGTCGACGGCTTCGTTGCCGGGAACGAAGTTGTTCTCGTCCGTCTCGCCGAGGCGCAACAGAATCAGGCCCAACTGTCCGTCCTGCATCAACAGGTGATTACGCGACAGCTCGCTCAGCGTGGCCAACGAGTCGGGGGTGGCGCCCCAGGGCGACCCGGTCCAAGGTCGCCCGGCGAGTGTCGCCTCGAGCCGCGCGGCCAGCTCCTCGATCTCGCGCAGCGTCGCCTTCGACGCGGGTGATTCGGGCTGCCCTCGCAGATATGCCAGCCGGGCCTGCAATTCGCCCGCCCGCTGGACGAGACTCAAGCGATTCCAATCTCCGCCCAGTACCGGATCGATCGAGGTCAAGAACTGATCGATCCCTTGCAGGTCGGACGGCGAGACGTAGTGCAACCCCTTGGCCCGAATCTTGCCCAGGTCGACGTCGTGCAGCACCTGGCGAAACAACTGCGTGTGGCGGGCGAGAAAGGCGTTGATTTCGTCCAGCGCGGTGATGACCCGGTCGCGATTCGGGCCCTCGACGACGATCACCGCGTCGTCGTCCTCGCCAAACTCGCGGATGTATTCGAACCACAGGCTGTAAAACTCGCTGTCCTGATTGATCAGATCGAGGCGGCTCGTGTGATAGGCGAGCCGAGTGCAGGTGAGGTAGATGGACAGCCCGCCCAACAACAGGGCCACGGCCAGGACGAAATACGGATACGTGACGACGAAGCGCGTCAGCGCTTCGTAGGGTCTCGCAAGCAGCGACTCGCGGGCCGTCGCGCTGTGAGGGGCGTCCATGCAGGCATCCTGGCGGCAAAATCGGACAGCGCGCGGCCTTGCGCACTGGGTGGGTGAAAATTCTAGTCCCCCCGCAGTCCTGCGACCAAGGCGGATTCCCGCCGGCCCACGGCAGCATGCTAGCTGGCCAGGCGATGCGTGAATTCGCCCAGCCGTGCGAGCAGATCGCGGGCGGCGCCGCGGTCGATCGCTTCGACGGCCCTCGCGGCCGCGGTGCTCAGATCGCTTTCCTGTTCGGCGACCCAGAGCGCCGCGGCGGCATTGGCCACGACAATATCGCGTGGAGCCCCCGGTTCGCCCGCCAGGACGCGGCGAATGAGCGCCGCGCTCTCGGTCGGCCCGGCGACGAGCAGGGGGGCAAGCTCGCCCTGCGCGAGACCGAAGGTGGCCGGTGTCCAGACCATGTCTTCGGGCACGCCGCCGACGCGCGTGACCAACGTCGGTCCGCCGATGGAGACCTCGTCGAGGCCGTCCTCGCCATGCACCACCGCGGCCCTGCGCGTGCCGAGCATCGCCAGGGCCTCGGCCACGGCCCGGCGAAAATCGCCCATGCCCACGCCCACGAGTTGATACGGAGCGCCGGCCGGGTTGGCCAACGGACCCAGGAAGTTGAAGATCGTCGGAAAGCCGAGCTTGCGGCGGACCTCGGCCACGTGCCGCATCGATCCGTGATAGAGCGGGGCAAAGCAAAAGCAGATGCCCAGCGCGTCGAGCGACGCCTCGACGACCGGCAGCGTGGCCTCGATGTTCACACCCAATTCGCGCAGCACCTCGGCCGAACCGGTCCGTCCGCTGGCGCTGCGGTTGCCATGCTTGGCGACCGATACGCCGGCGGCCGCGGCGACGAGCGCAGCCGCCGTGCTGATGTTGAAGGTCCCCAGCCCATCGCCGCCCGTGCCGCATGTGTCCAGCAGCCCGGGCCGGGTGCTGCGGATCGGCGTCATGAAACGCCGCAGAGCCGCGGCAGCGCCGGCGATTTCGCTGGTCGCTTCTCCCTTCATCCGCAGCCCGGTCAGAAACAGGCCAATTTCTTGTTCCTGGCACTGTCCCTGCATGATCAATTCGATCGTCGAGCCCATCTCCTCGGCCGAGAGGTCTTCACCGCCGGCGATCCGTCCGATGATGGTTTCGAGCACCTGGCTTCTCCGGGAAATGCGCAGTTCGCTGCCTGCTCACTGCGACATTCTAAACGCCCACTGCCAACGATCGAAGGCTGCGTGCGGCTGACGCCGGGGCGAAGAGCCCCAGGACCGCGCTTGAGGCGCCGCGCGGCGCGCCCTATCATTCTGTTAGAGGCAGATGTACGTGCTGCCGGGTCGATGGGATGGAGCCGCGCGTGGTTCGCAAAGTCATTTTGGACGTGGATCCGGGCATTGATGACGCCGTGGCCTTGGCCATGGCGCTGTGCGACCCCCGGCTCGATGTGGTGGCGGTCACGGCTGTTGCCGGCAATGTGGCTGCCGAACAGGCCACGCGCAACGTGCAGGCGCTGATCGAGCAAATCGACCCACCCCGCTGGCCGCGGATCGGCGCCGCCAGTGAACCCGACCTGGGCTCGCCGGCCGACGCCCGGCACCTCCACGGCAGCGACGGGTTGGGCAATGCACATTTCCAGGTGGCCGAATTGCACCACCGGCATCGCTCCGAGAAGGTGATTTGCGACGAGATCCGCGCGGCACCGGGCGACGTGAGCATCGTCGCGATGGGGCCGCTGACCAACGTTGCGCGGGCGCTGCAGCGCGACCCGGAATTGGCCGACATGATTCACCAGATCGTGATTCTCGGCGGAACCTTGTCCGGCCCCGGCAACGTGACCCCGGCAGCCGAGTTCAATTTCTATTGCGATCCCTCGGCGGCCCAGTTGGTGCTGAAATCGACCATGACGCGTACGGTGGTCCCGGTCGACGTGTCCGGCGACGTCACCTTCGGCATGGACCTGATGGAAAAATCCACGGCGATCCCCAGCCGGGTGGCAACGCTCATGGCCAAGTTGCTGCCATTCGCCTTTCGAGCCTTTCGCCAGGAATTGGGCATGGAGAGCATCCAGTTGCACGATGCCGTGGCCCTGGTTGCGCTGCTCGAGTCGGAGCTGTTCGAATCGGCTGCCTATCCCGTCGAGATCGAGACGGCCGGAAGTGTCGCCCGCGGAGCTTCGATTTTCGACCGGCGATCTCCGCCAGCCGCGGGACCGCGCGTGACGGCCGTGACCGGTTGCGACGCGGCCCAAGTGGCGGAGCGGATTGTCGCCGGAATCATGCAGGCCTGCCGCGCTACGGCCGACTGATCGGTCGCCGGCCGTGGATGATGACCGTTTACCCCGAATTGGGGCAGGTGCTCCCCGAGAATGGGGTCCCGATTCCTCGGGCAGGACCCGAGATCGGCAGCGTGCGTCTTACGGGGTCGCCGGCAAGAACGTCCGTCGGTTGCCGACCGTGACATTGACGGTGAGCGTCTGCTTTTGGCGGAAGACCACCAGCGGCACTGTACGGCCGACTTCGCACAGATTCACCATGTTGATCAGGTGATCGCCGTCTTCGACGCGCACGCCGTCGAAGGCGAGCACCACGTCGTCGGGCTGCAAGTGCGCCTCGGCCGCTGGCGAGTTGGCCGTGATCGAGGTGATCAGCGCGCCCTGGCGCCGCGGCAGGCCCAACCGGGCCGCCATCTCGGCGTTGAACTTGGCCTCGAGATTGACCCCGAGGAAGGCCTTGGCCACGGTACCGTGCTCGATGAGCTGCGCGGCCACGCGGTGGACCATGTTGATGGGAATGCTGAAGCCAATCCCCTCGTTGCCGCCCGAATTGCTGGCGATGGCTGTGTTGATGCCGATCACCTCGCCGCGCAAGTTGATCAGCGGTCCACCGCTGTTGCCCGGGTTGATCGCCGCGTCGGTTTGCAGGAAGTCTTGCAGCCGTACGCCTTCGTCGCCCAGTTCCAAGTCGCGGCGCCCCTTGGCGCTGATGATGCCGTAGGTGACCGAATGGCTCAGCCCAAACGGGCTGCCCACGGCCAGGACGAAGTCGCCGATTTCCAATTGGTTGCTGTCACCCAACTTGGCCGACACCAGATCGCTCCCGGCGACGGGCAACACGGCCACGTCCGTATCGGGATCTTCGAGGACCCGCAGCGGATGGAGCTGACGGCCGTCGGCCAGGTTGATGTCGATCCGGCCGGTCGAGGTATCGCGGACGACGTGCCGGTTGGTGAGCACGTAGAACTTCTCATCGAAGTTGACCATCACGCCCGAGCCGGCCTCTTCGATGTCGGCCTCGCCCGGCCGGCGCGACAGGCGGTCGGTCTTATGGGCCTCGATATGGACAACCGTCGGGGCCACCAGCTTGGCGACGCGCTTGAGGACCTGCTGCTCTTGTGCCAAGTGGGCGCTGTCGCGTTCGAGGGCCGCGTACAACTGCGCCCGTTGTTGCGGATCGTCATTCTCGTCGAGGCCGGCAAACGTGATCTGGGCACCGGCCGTGGAAACGATCAGCGGGGCCAGGAACAGGCCAAGGCAGAGCCCGATCAAAGTGCCCCCGGTGGCAACGAGAAAGGTCGAGGCACGCGCCATGAGAAGTTGTCCCTTGCAGATTCTCCGCAGGCAATTCAGCCGGCACGACAGCGCCTTACGAGCGCCGGCCGCCTGAAATACCACGCTAGAGACCCATCCTTGGATTGCAAGCGCCCGGCTCGAAAAAGCCCTGGCTACGAAGCGCACGCCGCGTCGGGACGAATCCTGATGGACCGGCCGCGAGCGCGTCCGCCCGGCCTTGCCGAGGCGCGTGGTCGTCGAGCACCACGCGCCCGGACTTGGCCAAGGATGACTACTGGACGTCGATCTCGATGTCGTTGATGGTCAGGTCGTTATCGGCGCCGGTGTCGAGAATCCGGCCCCAATCGTGGTCCTGACCGCCCGAGCCACCGGTACGCTCGAATTCGCGTTGGCAATTGATGCACAACGTGGCGTAGGGCAAGGCATTGAGCCGCGCCACGGGAATCTTGCAGCCGCAGCCCTCGCAGGTTCCATATTGGCCTGCGCGCATCCGCTCCAGGGCGTTTTCGATGTTGGCCAGTTCGCGGCTTTCGACTTCGGCCAATTGCGAGCTGATCTCGTCTTGGGCCGAGTCGAGCGCGGCGTCGACCATGTCGCCGGAAGTCTGACTACGGAGCTCCTTGAGCAGGCTCAAGTCGCCCGCCAGGGCCTGGCGCAGGGCATCGCGCCTGCGAATCAGGATCTGGCGCATCGCCAGCATTGCGTCTTTGCGTGCCATGTGTGCCTCACCTCAGTAGATTCGACGTCTCAAGCGGCTGAAGGTGATCCCCCCTTCGCACACGCCTGGCTCGAACCCTTCTCCTTGTGCCTCGATTCCCTTTGCCCTTGCTCGCCTCCGCCGTCCGGATAAGCGGCAAACAAAATATAGTACGCACGCCCTGCCCGACGGATCGCGCGATTCTCCGATTTGTCAAGGCCAACTCGGTTTTCGCGCTTTCGCGTCGCAACCAACAACCGCAAAAGAGTTTGCGTAGAACTCTTCGCGGCTGCTCCCCACGCCTTGGCCAGGCCATCCCCCGCCCGGACACTTGTTCCGTGCGCTCAGAGGAAGTCGTACCAGCCTCGTCCCGGCGGGGGTGCCGGTGCTAACGAATCATCGTCAAGATCGAAACGATTGTGCAGACTTTTCCGGTTACACCGGCAAGTACTGCCGCTAGCTCGCGGATTGCCTGCTGGCACCCCCCGGTCCGCGTCCGCCGGGACTCAATCGCCGGATGCTGGCGCGTCCGGCGCAGTGATCGAGACCACTGCCGCTTCACGGCCGCCAGGAAGTCGGCGGAGGTACACGTAAAGCGCAGGCGGCCCGTCGTAGATCCACTGCTCAAACACCGCCGCCGCGGTGACCGTGCGGGCCACTCGGTCGGGCCGCCGTAAGCGGGCAATCACGGCCGTCTCCAGGTCGCCCGGGGCGATCCCCCCCACACGCCGGCGACGCTCGGCCTCGACGAGACTTGCCCGCAACTCGGCTGTCCGCTGCCAGCCGCCGGCCAGCTTTTCGTAGCCGAGACTGCGCAATTGCGAAGCGGCCTCCTCCAGGCTCGGTACCAACTCCAGCGCCTCGAGGTAGAGGGCCGCCGCGGTCTCCACATCGTCAAGCAGGTGCCGATAGTCGTCGGCCAGCGCCAGCCGCGCTTCGGCATCGCCTTGCGGCAGGTGGGCACGTTGCGCTGCCAGCCAATTCGTGGCAAGCTGGCGGTGATCGGCGGCTTCGCCAAGCCGTTCGAATTCCTCGCCCAGCGCGAGCATTTTTCCCCGCGTAAGCGCCGACGCAGTCGCGGCCTGTTGCCGCAAATCGGCCAGGTGGAATTCCCGGGCAAGTTCGGGAAACTCAGGTAGCTGTTCGGCCGCCTGCATGGCCAATTTGCCCGGCGCAGTTCCGCTGGACGCGGCATGCCGCAACACGGCTGCCTGGAGATCGGCCCAGAAAGCCCGGGCCAAGGCCGGCCGCAGGGCAGGCTGGGCCAAGAACTCGGCCTGCGGGTCAGCCAGGTAGCGTTCTCGAGTCGTCTGGTCGAGCCGCAGGCTGCGATCGGCCGCTCCGGGCAGGCGTTGAGACGTTGTTTCCGCGAGGGTGGCCAACGCCGGCCAATTGGCCGCAGCTTCCAGCCGTCGGCGTTCGGTCCATAAGGCAAGATGCGTCAGTCGCAAGACTGTCTCCTGATCGAGACCCAGCTCGCGCCCGCGGTCGGCAAGCTCCAGAAGACCTTGGCCGTCACCGCGGTCGATCAGGGCGGTTTCTTCCCAAGCGAAAGCCTCGCGAAAGGCGCTGACCGCACGGCTGCGGAGTTCGGCGTCGTCGTACCGCCGCGCCTGGGTGCGTGCCCAGCGGCTCAAAGCATAGAGTTGGCCAAAATCGCGCTCGGCGATCGCCCGGCGGCGCTCGTCGAATTGCTCGACGTCGCTCGGCACTGCTTCGGCCACGGCCACGACGAACACCCATCGCCCGCCTTCGCGCGCGGCCGCGCCGGTAAGCTCGACATTTTTCGTACCCGGCCGCGGGGGACGGGCCGTCTCGCTCAAGCGGAAATCGATTGCCGACCCGACCAGCTTGATGCGGTTACCGGCCATCGAGGCGAAACGCCCGACGACGGTGGTGCGCAGGCCCTGCAGTTGCTCCATCCGCGGCTCGTATTCGGTCACGTCGAGCGTTTCACCGGCCGCATTCGCGACGGCCATCGCCAAGACCACCGCGCAGCCGAACAGGACCTTCGTTGGCCGGCAAGTGCTCATGAACCCGCCTCGCGCTTGAATTGTTCCGCAAGCTGCGCACGCAAGTCTTCGTCGAGCGGTAGCCCGCAGCGCACAAGCGGCTCGGGCTGCGTGAGGAGCACAGCGGACCCAGGCACCGTGTCGGCGGTCCAAACCTCTTCCCTGCGCCGCAGCCCGGCCAGCTTGACCGCGAAGATGAACCGTTGCGGCTGCCCCGGTCGCACAGCAGCGAAACAAGGATCGTCAGAGAGAGTGACTTGCAGTCGCGCACTGGGCCCCAACGTGGCCCAGTCCATTTGCAACAATGGCCGATCAGCGGGCGCTGCCAGCCTTTGGGCAGCGTCGGGATCGTACTCGCGTCGCAGCCAGGCATCGAACACGACCACGCGACCGGCAAATAATCGCTGGAATTCGTCCGGCCAGGCGGCCTGATTTGCCGCAGCGTCGGGCTGAGCGCGCGACAGCCAAAAATCACCCAGATCGGTCGCCGCGAGCCGCGACCAGGCCTGGGCTTCGAGATAGAGCTGCGTGGCCCGGCGCTCGGCAGCACTGTCGCCCGGCAGGGCTGCCGCAGCCTTGGCAGCGCGCTCGAGTTCGGCGGCCGCCTGCAGATAATCCCCCTCGACGAGCGCCGCAGTGCCTCGCGTTGTGGCCTGTTCCAAGACGGCTGCGGCCGTCCTGCGGCGATACCCCTCCCAGCTCAGCCAGGCCGTCAGACCGACGAGCACCGCCAGCGCCGCGGCGATCAATCGAACCGACCAAACAGACCAGCGCGCGCGGGCCGTGGCATCGTCCTCGACCCAATGTTCTTCGATAGGTCGCCTGGAACCGGCATCCGATTGTCCCGCATCGGGCCGCTCGGCCGGCGCAGGTGCGTGATCCTGAGGCTGCTGCGCCAGCTTCGAGGCAGGCCCCGTCGATGGCTCGGCGCGTCCAGGGGATTCTGCCTTGGCGGCATGAGGCGACTGCGGCTCCCAATCGATGGCCGCTTGTTTGCGAGTAGGCAGGGCAGGCGGCAGCGGACTCGCCGCCAGCAGGAACTGCTCCACGCCACAGCGCGGACACCGCTCGACCCGCCCCCGTCGTTCGCGCTGGCAAGTCCAGCGTGCTCCGCAATCGCAGCTCAGCACGGCCGCGACGTCGCCCGACTCGCGCTCGGCGCTTGGCTTCCCACGTCCGATCTGCCAGCGACGCCATTGCATGCCCGCAAACACCTCGCGTAACGAATCCGGAGTGCCCTGCCGGTACTGCCCCCATCCGCTGGCGGATCGCCCCTTTGCGACGTGCCAGGCAGCGGGTTCGTCGCCACTTGGCGGGTGGCGGCCGGTCAGCGGTATCAATCTTACGGGGAATTCGGCCTGGGGCGCTTGATCTTTTGACACCGCCCAGGGGGCGACCTATATGCCAGCAGCGGCATCTACCGTGCACGAAACAGCTTGCCTGCCCACCGTGTCGGCGCGCCTTGCCTGCGCGCTCGATCACCCCACCTCGACTTCCAGGTTGACTTCCATGGTTGTACAGCAATTGGTCGGTGCCGGGGGTCCCTTGCTCGGGCACGCGCCGGGAACGCTCGTCCTGCAGATTTGCGGCGGCCCACGCGATGGCGAATTCGTCCGCCTCGAAGGTGCACGTCACGTGCTGGGCTCGGGCACCACGGCCAGCGTACGGCTGGCCCAGCCGGAAATCGCCCCGGCCCACTGCCTGGTTTTGCGCGGCGCCATGCACACGGTCGTGCGCACGCTGGCCGAGCCGGCGTTGTTGAACGGTCTAAGGTTCACTTGCGAGCGATTGCTGGTGGGCGATCGGCTCGACCTCGGGACCGTGGCACTGCAAGTTGTGGAAGATGATCGACCGGGCGTGTCGGCTTGCGCAGCGCCGACGTCGCGCAACGAAGCGCCCGCATCCCTGAGCGCAGCAGGGCCGCCAAGCGTCACGCTGCCTGCCGCCACGGACAACGACGCCGATCGCATCGAGATCCTGCGGGGCGCCATTCGCCTGGGGCGCCGCCGTCTGCGGCGGACGATCGCCGCCTTGCGACGCACCCGGCAGCAATTCGACGACCTGCAGTTGCGCCTGATCCAAGCCGAGACCGATCTGCGCGAGCTAGCCGCCGAGCAGACCGAAGTGCCGCGCGTGGACGCGACGCCCGAGTTGCTCGAACAACTCGCGGCGCGGCGGGCCGAGATTGCCGAGCGCGAGCGCGTGCTGGCCGGGCAAATTCATGAGCAAACCGTGGCCCTCGCGGCCCGCGAAGCAGAGCTGTTCCGGCGAGAAAGTGAATTCCGCACGCAATGGGAACAGGCTCAAGCCCAGCGTCAGGCGCTGTCGCAAGAGCTGGCCGATCGCAGCGACGCGCTCAGCGCCAGCGAGGCCGAACTGAACCGGCGGCGTGTGGCCCTCGAGTTGCGCCAACACGAGCTCGAACAGCAATGCCGGCAGGCCGTCGAGCAGATGTCCCAGGCCGATGAAGTGGCCCAATCGCTGCACGATCAGGAACAAGCGCTCGCCGCGCAAGAGGCGGACCTCGCCGGGCGGCAACTCGAAATCGGCGCGCTGCTCCGCAGCCTGCAAGCCCAGCGCGAATCGCTCGAGCACGAACAGGCCGAACAAGCGGCCGCACGGCAGCGGCTCGCCGAGCAGGCAGAGCAATTGCAGGCTCGCGATGCAGAGCTGAACGGGCGTGATGCAGCGCTGAACGGACGAGCCGAAGAGCTGAACGGTCGCGCTGCGTGGCTGGACAGCGAGCAGGAACAATGTGCCGCGCGCCAACAATCGGCGTCCGAAAGGGAAGCACAACTCGCCCAGCGCGAACAAGAACAGACGGCAAGTCTTGGCCGCTGGGAAGCGGAGCTGCGTGCCCGGCAGGAACAACTGCAGGGCTGGGACCAGTCGCTTGCCGCACGCGACCAGACGCTGGGAGCGTTGCGTGCCGAACTCGACACGCAACGGGCCGAGTGGTATTCGGCCGCACAGCAGGCCGCGTTCGTCGCCCAGGACACCACGCTGCAACAGCGGCAGGCCGAACTCGAAGCGCGCGAAGCGACGCTGACGACCCGTCAACGCGAACTCGAATACAGCGCCAATGAATGGCACTCGCGGCTGCAGGCCGTCGCCGAACGGGCCCAACAGTTGACCAACTGGGAGGAGGCCCTCGGCAATCGGCAACAAGTGATCGCCGCACGCGAAGAGGCACACGAGCAGCAGGTCGCCGAAATCGAGCAAGGTCGCAGCGTTCTGGCCGAAACGACCGACGCGCAGCAGAGGGAACAGACGCGGCTGGCCGCGTGGGAGCAGCATCTCCGCGAGCATGAACTCGCGCTCGACGCTCGACGGCAATCGCTCGTCGAGTCCGAAGCCACGCACCTGGCCAGGGCCGCCGAGGTCGAGCAACACCTGGCCGCGCTGGCCGGCGCGACCGACGCCCATCAGCGAGACCAGGCCCGGCTGGCCGCGTGGGAGCAGCATCTCCGCGAGTATGAAGCCACGCTCGACG